>JANNDQ010000383.1:0-2506 GCA_031387965.1 Chamaesiphon sp. OTE_75_metabat_567 | reverse complement strand
ATCCCAAACTTTTTGCCTGTAGCTTGGGCGATCTCTGCGCTGATTTTAGTCCACATGAGCTGCTCTCCACGCTTGAATTTGATTAATTGCATTACCTACCCAGATTTGCACATTGTGCCCAAATCGCTGGGATTTTGCGGGAATTGTATTGGTAAACGCGCGAATTTTTACGCCTGCTGCTTTACGCAACTCATTAGCTTGAATTTGCCAAGTGTTTGTTGGTGTGGGAGCCGCTGAAGAAATTTCTGGTGCAGTTATTTGCGGTGAATCAACTTGATTCTCTTGTTGTGGAGCTGCTTCAACGATCGTGGTGGGTACTCTTGGCTGCTCATTCTGCTGGGGTTGAGGTTGCACCGATGGAGTCGATACCTTTGGCTCGACAACTGGAACTGGATTATTTTTGACGATCAGTTCAGGTACGATTGTGGGAACAGGTGAAATGATCGGATCTGGTTTCGGTGTTGCTGCTGGAGTAGGTTGAGGAGTTGGGATGATTGGAGTCGTTTTGACTACATCAGGAGCGGGTGTCTCAGTGGGAAGTGCCTTGACAACTGGAATCGGCGGTTGAATTTCTTTGACAGGGGCAGGCGTAATTGTGATGGGAACAGGAATCGGTGCTGATGTAACGGTCGGTTTGACGATCGGTTTTGGCACTTCCACTGGCGCTGGAGCGATAATTACTGGGGTTTGAACGATCGGGCTAGGTACAGGTTGTGGGACGGGTGCAGGCGTGATTACAACTGGATCAGGACTAGGTTTAACTATTGGAACAGGGGTAATTATTACTGGATTGGGTGATATGGCTGGAACCGGAATGGGTGCAGGTGTCGGTATCGAAACAGGAGCAGGAATAGGAATAGGCGCGGCAACAGGTGGTGTTGCAGGTGTCGGAATCGGTACTGGTTCGTTGGCAAAGCCTCTCCTTTGGAGAATCGCAACATAACTAGGATCTACCAGACTACGCTGCTGATTCGGGTCGATCTCACCTCTAATCAGCTTGGCTAGAGTATCTTTGGTTTGAGGATCGTAAGTGACGATCCCGACACTATCATTATAAACATTTGGAATCGGTTGACCGCGATCGTCCAGTAGCTCCAATCTCACCCAGTTTTTACCCCGTTTGAAGCCCTGAAGATAGATCGGTTGCCAGCGATCTAGGATAAATCTTTGGTCATTAACTGTGACCCTAATTCGCCAGTTGGATCTAGGATCTGGATTGCCGTTTGTACCTAAATCAGTGGGCGGATTGGTTAAATAATAGTCCAACATAATTGGCTCCGCGCCATATGTCCCCGTTGGACGACTGTAAGTAAGCAGCGGCTGTTGCGGATTAGGACTATTTTCGGCGGTTTTTGTCAAAACGTTGAAGCTAACTTGAGCATATGCACCCTTGTTTTTGAAGCTTTCATGCCACGGGCGCGAGGCGAACACACGTAGACTATGGGTTCCAGCCGCTAAATTTTTAAAAACAAGAGGTTGCGACAGATCGTACACACCCTGATAAGTCTGCTGATCGAGAATTACATGTAAATGATTGCCTAATCCCAGTTCAGGCTGTTTGAACAAGGGTAGATCGGTGACTTGGAGCTGGACATTAACCCGATCGTCCGCCAATGTTTCGTCCGGCTTGGGGCTGATAATCCGCACTTGGGGCTGAAACTTTTCCAGGCTGGGAGCGAGTTTAGAAATACTAGCTGGAATGTTTACTTCTGATAGTGATCCATCTGTAGTCGCTAGTGCCGGATTACTAGCTAGCGTCGATAGTTCAGATCCGGTCTGGACTGACTGCTGACAACTGGTAATCCCGATCGCGATCCCCACTACCAAACAAGTCGCTAACAATCGAGTAACTAATGTCCATTTCAGATTCGCTCTCAACGCTTGCACCTCTGCATTTACAAATCACCCGTTTGCACTGCCTATTTTACTAGGATTGGTGAGTTTTTGAACGATCTTGGCTCCCAATCGGACTATTACTAACCCCAACCGGAAATTATTGACATCGCTTCGATTTCAACGAATTGTCACTTTTCGTGAACAATTTGGATAATTAAATAACTCTGGGGTACTAGTGTAGATATTCAAACAATCACGATAGTAGTTAATAAATTCAATCCTTTCACAGCAAGGGATTCCGGCTATTGTTAAGTTTGTTTGAAGAAAAATGTACTAAGCTTGACTTTTCAACCAATTTGAATGAAACGAGGTGAATGTAAGCATCTCAGACAGAGACTTTGAACTATTGTTAACAAATGATGATTATGGGTAAGTCATCAACCTATAATTTGGGGAACAGAAGCACTGAGTTACCTGAACTCGTTTTGTTAATTCGAGTGCAGCTAAAAACTGAAAGTTCCATCGGAATTACAGAATACAGCTAGGCTTTTGGCTCCATTTCACTTTTGAAACGGGCAATTTCAGTTGGTGATAACCTCGTTCCTTGTCTCGAGAGGAGAATCCTCATGACAATTAGTCCGCCAGAGCGGGAAGCAAAAGTAAAGGTAGT
>JANNDQ010000543.1:0-3443 GCA_031387965.1 Chamaesiphon sp. OTE_75_metabat_567 | reverse complement strand
GCTGGTAGCGATCGAGGATATCATCTTGTACTTCCATTACTTCTACGCTACTTCTAAGTCTCTGTTGTTTTGCCCATGCCTCTGATTGAAAGATAACGATCTGACAACTAGTAATTCGATTATTACTACCCTTATTTACTTGCCGATCTAGCTCAAAAAATCGCCATCCAGCTTCTGTTGCATGAAGAATACATCGATCTTGATAATTGACTGCGGCCATTGCTAAGAGGCTGCTTGTCGAGGCTCTAAGATTAGTGACTGCTGGAACAACTACAACTACTCGCGGATCGTTAAAAAACCCCTTGATCGGCAAGAAGAAAAATTGACAAGCTAAAGGTGCAAACAGCAGAGCTAATGCTAATTCTGGAGGCTCTCTGAAGATTGTAGCCTTTTCATCGACGTTGTGACGAACAGTTGCACCAGGATAAAGCCAACTCTTAATCCCAATCGGTTGAGTTTGGAGTTTGCCCTTGCGATCGCACAAATCCTTCATAAAATTCTGATGTGCATAACCCGCAAGTTTCTTATAACCAATTTCAACATCTTTCCCGTCAATTGAGATAACTGAGATCGTCTCCCCAGCAGATTTCCTCGACCGTCCATGCTGCAAAAAAGATTTAGTTACCCCTTGATGCACTGACAATCGTGCAGAGATGTCCATATTAGCTGAGACTAGCCCAGTCAGCAAAATCAGCCCATCTCCATCAACTTTGAAGGACTCACCGATCAGCCATTCTAAAGCGATCTCATCATCACCAGTCCAAAATAGATCGATTTTGACTTCATCGATCGACCATTCCAATCCTGCCGGACGTTGTTGGGGTTGAGGATAAAGTTTATCTAACCGCTTTAGGGTCATGGCTAATCCGGCCATTCCAGCACTGTGAAGCATTGTCAATCGACGATCGTCAAGCTGGAGTGTCATTTTGGGTTTCATGATTATTCACGCTCTGCACTGGTACGAACATCCCACATCCCATCTTGCGTTTTCCACCGAGTCCTTCTTGTTGCAAGATTAAAGAATCGATCGGACTTAGATTCGTGACTTTTAAGCCAAAACCCATCACAGTAAAGCCTCGAACTTTAATCGTTTTATATTTTGTTTGCCCATTAGGGCGATCGTTCAAGGCAATCTCACCCTTAATATTCAGTTTATCGATTTGTCTTTGACATGAGGCTAAAAAAAGATCGGGTTCGGTAGCATCTTTGATTACTATCAATCTGGAAGTTAGACTCGGAGAAGGATTGAGCAAACTGATGTTGACTTCACCTAGTTGTAATTCATAGCCACCCACAATCAGAGAGTGACCTTCTAACCGATACGCAATTCCAACAGCTTGAATTGGCAACCGTAATCTCAGCTTTGACTTGTCACTAAGATGCAGGATTGTTTTATTTCGCCGATCTGGGCTGCCATTAATTCCACAAATACCGATCTTTAAACTTGAATCGTGTAACGCAATTTGTTTGCGACAGAGAGCTGAGAATAACTCATAGGCATGATCTATATGCAGATACTCTCCCTTGATATCCAGCGTACATTCAACAACGTCTGGCTGCCAAATGCTGATTTCAGAGGATATTGTTCGATCTAGTATGGAGTGAAGCTGGTTCGACATGAGTTTGCAACAAATTTTTAACAGTCACAGTTTATAGTAAATATGTTCTATATTAGTGATAGCTGTTGTTTATTATACACGCAAATCGATCTCCTAAAAATTGTGGCTCACGCTCAAAACTCTATAAAGGAAAGAATTAGATTTTGTTAGATATATCTACAAACTAACTTTCAAAATGATCTGAATAAAGATTACCATGTACAATTCTTTAACTATCGACCAACTATCAATTCCACCCAGAAGTATCTTATATCAACTCTCACCAATTGGAATTGGAACTCCAAATGTAGAAAGCCTTGCCAGTTATGTTAACCGATTAGCGGAGGCTCATTGTTTAAATCCTGGCACTTTGATTGTCGAAGTAATTGCACCACAAGTTAATAGAGGTTTAGCTAGACACATTACTAGCCGAAAATTAAATACTCTATTCAATCTATCTCATACCCTCAATGGTACTGGTGAAATTGCAATCAATTTCATCGAAGCTTTAGAAACCCTAACTTTGAGAAGCGACTTACGATGCCTGACCTTATTAAATTGGAGTGATGTTTTATTATCAAGAGAACTCATCCGCACACATAAAACTTGGTGCCCTCAATGCTATCGTGATTGGCACACTTCAGGCTGTGAGATATATGACCCATTATTATGGTCAATCGCTCCTGTCAAAATTTGTCACACTCATCAGGTGCCCTTGCAAGATACTTGTCCTCATTGCCATCAGAATAAATTACCGTTATTGACTTGGAAGTCTCGGAATGCCTACTGTTCGAGATGCACTCAGTTATTAACATCTGAAACGTTCACTGCTGAAAGGACTGTACTAGAGTCTGACAAACATAATCAATGGAACATCTCTGTAGTTAGCAATATCGGCGATTTAGTTGGGTCCATATCATGCCCACCTTATCCATCAAAAACACAGATATACTCAAGAATATTAATAGCAATAAATAAGATAACAGAAGGAAACATAGCTTCTTTTGCTAAGTTATTAAATTTACCGAAAAATACAGTCTGGGGTTGGTGTCGAGAGAAATCTTTCCCACCCATTGATTCTCTATTAAAAATAGTCGATCTTCTCAACCTTTCTCTAATTGAATTTTTGCTGAATGACATAGATGTTCTAAATCTAAATACAATTAAGCAAACTAAAGCACCAAAAATTTCCAGATCGAAAAGAAGAAATTCCCCGAAATTTAATCCTTTGCTAGTGCAAACAGTCTTACTTGAATCACTAAATGAGCCTGACGAATTAGTTCCATCGATTAGAGAAATTTCACTGAAAACAGGGTGCGATCCTAGAACGCTTTTAAGGCATTTTCCCGATCTGTGTCACGAAATTGTGGCTAAACGTACTCATTTAGAGAAAAAGATTCACCTCAAAAAAATAGAAGATCACTGTATCGAGGTACGAACAGTAACCCTTCTGATGAGGAAACGAGGAGAATATCCCACCGAACCACTAGTTTCACAACTGATCTCTAAACCTGGCTGTTTAAGATATCGACAGGTTAGATCTGCTTTTGAGGATGCAAAAAATTCCGTGATAGATACTTAATTTTTTAAGTATCTATCGCGGAATTTTAATCTAAAACCTTAATATTCATATGACAACGTAAAGTTGGACATATAATTTAGGTAGGTAAAGTTGGACATAGTGGCCAACTTCTCCTTCAAGTCACAACACTATTTAATTTAATAGCGGGCTACAGAATGGGCAACGTCGGACTCGAACCGACACGCTTGCGCGGATGATTTTGAGTCAACTGCGTCTACCAATTCCGCCAGTCGCCCTTATTTATAGCTTGATTATCATCGCGC
>JANNDQ010000371.1:0-5410 GCA_031387965.1 Chamaesiphon sp. OTE_75_metabat_567 | reverse complement strand
GGATATATCAGCAACTACAGTGATTTGATGATCGAATCATCGTAAAGCGATTCTGGCTTGAGCGGTTGCGGAATAATCTTGAATTCTGCCGCTGCTTTAGCTGTCAGTTCGAGATTACCAATCAGACTCTTAGGATTACTCTTATCAAACGCCATCGCTTTGTTAGTATCCAGATCGAACAACTTGACCCCAGACAACTGTTCTTTAACTTCTGCCACAGTCACGCCCATTTTGGCACCAGCAATTTTCAGGGCTTCTGGGTCGGCAGCATTGATTAGTTTTACGGCTTTATCCACAGTACGGAAGTAGGCTTGCAAGTCTTTTTGACGAGTTTGAACGAATTTGTCCCGCACGACTAGTACGTCGGCAATTAGGTTAGTGTCTTTGGTGGAAAATAGAATGTTGCCACCACCTAGCTTGGCATTTTTAGTCAGAAAAGGTTCATAAGTAACTGCTAAATCTACCTGCTTGGCAGCAAAAGCCGTCGCTGATTCCGCTGCGGTCATATCCTTAACTTTTAGGTCAGCCTCCGTTAAGCCAGCCTGTTTTAAATAGGCTTGGAGCAACACTTTTGTAAACAGTAAGTTTTCCCTAGCCAGACTTTTACCTTTAACCTCTTTAGCCGTCGCAATATTTCGACCGATGACCCCATCGGCACCATTAGAATAATCCACGAGGTAAACGATCTTGAGAGAGGGATCTTTAGCTGCGGCTTGAATTGCATCGCCGGAAGTTAACCAGGCAATGTCCAGCTTACCTGCTAACATCGCAGTGATTTCTTCACTGGCACTTTGAAACATCAACTCTTGAACATTCAAGCCTGCTTGGGTAAAAAGTCCCTGTTTCGTCGCCACATAGTGACTGGAGTAGCCAATCCAGGTATTGAGTCCTGAGACGATCGGTTGGGATGATGCTGCTGGTGTAGAATCAGCATTAGGAGAAGTAATAGTCTTAGGTTGTTGCGTACAAGCAATAGTTAATGTAAAAGCAATTAGAGCTAAGAAAATCCAACGGAACCAAGCAGATAGTTTGAGCATTGAAAATAGATAAGTAATGGACTAATTTAACAAATGAAATGCAGCTTCAGCTCTGAGATAGTTTCCGCTAAAGTCTGTCTTTCGCAGAAAGTCTAATGACGCACCTGGTCTGCCCAAGGTGTAAGTCTATGAGATATCCACTTCAATCCATAGTCAATAACTAAACCGATCGCACCAATTAAGACAATACAAAATAGGACTTTATCAGTTTGGAGAAATCGTTGGGATTGAATGATTTTAAAACCCAGACCACTTTGAGCTGCTAATAATTCAGCAATTACCACAAAGTTCCAAGCGCCAGAAATATTGACTCGTAAGGTATCGAGAACACTGGGAAAAGTAGCCGGAACAATCACTTTTGACAGTACGTCCCAGCGACTAGCACCCATAGTATAGGCAACATTAATCATTTCATTGGGAATGAATTTTACGGCATCAGCCACCATGATAATGTTATATAGTACAACTCCTAGGGTAATAATCAAAATTTTCGAGGGTTCACCCAATCCTACCCAGATAATAATCAGTGGTACAAAGCCCGTAATTGGCATATAGCGCACCGTACCGACGATCGGCGAAAATAAGCTGTCCATACTGTAAAAAGTCCCGATAGCGAGTCCCACAGGCACGCCAATTACAGCCGCCAGCCCAAAGCCAGCCAGTACCCGACCGCAACTAGCTAAGACATCGCCACCCAGGTCATTTTCGGTAAACATCGTCAATCCGGCTGATAGCACTGCCAAAGGAGTAGGTAAGAAAGTTGGCGGCACGAGTTGGAGCGAACTGACGATCGTCCACAAAGTCAACGGTAATCCCAAAGACAAGACAACTAATAACCACGATAACCGCTTAGGAAATCCCTGCCGAATACTCCAAAATATCGAAGGGGAAAGGTAACGATGTTGGCGAGTCGGCGGTTTGGGAGTGGGGATGGAAATGGATTCAATCACTGCAATTAATTTTACGAAAGGGATTTGTGGTGGGATGCAAATCGAGAGTTGCTAATTTTGTGAGGAGATAGAATCTCTCAACTATTCAACTCGATTTCGCTCTATGATTTGTGTGTCCCAGAAACTTCTGTCGGACATCCTGGCTGTCGGCGGCGATCGAGATATTCGCCTAAAATATGGTGATACTTTTCCGAGCCGAATGACTGATAATGTCCAGGATACACCGTTGATATGGGTAGTTTTTGGAGTCGCTCGTAGGTATGAACATAATCGGGAATATTGCTGCAATGCAGTTCGTCGAGCAACTCGCCATCGTAAATTACGTCTCCAGAAAATAATGCTTGCGATCGAGAATCGTACAAAGCAATACAACCCGCTGAATGCCCTGGTAAATGCAAAACTTCCAATGCGCGATCGCCCAAATCTAATACGTCACCATCCTGCAAAACTTGGGTGGGTTCGGCAGCTTGAAAAGTATACTGATCGACGCTAAAACCAGTATGAGGCAAGCGATCAAAATGGTCGATATCCACCCAGCCTGGTTGAGAACAGAGGGCTTCATGGGCATCTCCTGCGCGCAAGGCTTGTGCCTCCAGCTCATGAATCGCGCGGTGCTCGAATTCATGGATTCCTCCCGCATGGTCGAAATGAATGTGGGAAGCGATCGCCAGCAGTGGTTTGTCGATTAATTCTGCGATATGTTGGCGCAGGCTGGCGACACCCAATCCCGTATCCACCAACAAATCTCGATCGCGCCCTTTAATCAGCCATAGATTGGCGCGGTTGTACCAATAGTAGTGAGGCTCGGTAATCAGATACAGCCCTTCCTCAATCCGTTGGGTGGCAAACCAGGGATCGGAGACTTGTTTAGTTGGTATCTCCTTACTCATGGCGCATCAGATCGAGTACTTGCCGTTTGATGGCGACAAACTCAGGCGATAGCTTAATATCGAGTTCGCGATGTGCGGGCAGATCGATAGTCAGCTCACTTTTGACTCTACCTGGGCGGCAGCTCAGTACATATATCCGTTGGGATAGATAAATTGCCTCCTCGACATCGTGAGTAATCATCAGCACCGTGACGTGGGTTTTTGACCACAGTTCGAGTAAAAACTCTTGCATTTGCTCTTTTGTTTGAGCGTCCAAGGCTCCAAACGGCTCATCCATCAGTAGCACAGCAGGCTCGTTTGCTAATGCTCTGGCGATCGCCACTCGCTGCTTCATCCCACCCGATAACTGCTTGGGATAACTATTTGCAAATTTTTCTAGCCCGACCACACTCAGAAAGTAACTAACTTTATCGCGCTGTGCTGATTTAGACATGTGCTGAAATTGCAACCCAAAAGCGATATTTTGGGCGACTGTCAACCAGGGATAGAGGGTATAGCCTTGGAATACCATCCCACGATCGGAACCAGGTTTTCCCGTGACAGAGCGACCATCGACCAACACCTCTCCCGATGAAGGTTGTATTAGTCCAGCGACAATGTTGAGCAGCGTTGACTTGCCACAGCCAGATGCTCCCACCAAACAAGTAAATTCTCTAGGGAAGATTTCAAGATTGACATTCTCCAGCACTGTTAAATGTTGATCGCCTCGGACAGGATAAGATTTAGAAAGATTCTCAACCGATAGTTTTGGAGGCTGGCGATCGATCGATCTGGCTGAGGTCTGTTCTGGAAGCGTGCGGCTATTCATATATAACGTGTCGATCGCGAGTAGTTTAGAAAATAAATATAATTGTCTCTAGATTATCCCTCGATCTGGCATTATGACCTCAGCCAGATGAACCTACCTATCCCAGTTGATTTACTAAAATCATTAATAATTAAATAACAAGATCGGGTTCACAAAATGTTCGTGGATAACATTCTATTTCCAAATAGAGCTGTAAGTGGGGTCGATGACAGTAGGCTAGAGTTAATTAGGTTTCAATGCCACTAATACTTGACCGCTAAACACCATTTGTCCTGGTACGCAATAAACAGCTTCGATCGATCCTGTTTCCTCCGCCTCGATCGTTATTTCCATTTTCATCGCTTCGAGAATTACTAATTGATCTCCTGGTTTAACTAAATCTCCTGGTTTAACTAAAACTTGCCACACATTAGCTGTTAAATGAGCGATAATCGGCGTACAGTTGGGTGGTAAATTTAGAGCTGGTGCAGGTGGAGCAGCTTCTGGTTCGATTGCTTGTCTGGTAAATTCACCAGCAGCTTCCCAAGCATTTCGTTCGGCTTGAAAGGCGGCTTGTTGAGTATTTTTAAACTTCGCAATATCATCGGTATTATCAGTTAAAAATTGCTGGTATTCTGATAGGCTAAATGTTGTCTCTTCAACCTCTAATTTTACTCGTCCATAAATCAGATCTTCCCGATATTGTAATAATTCGGCTGGTGAAACTGGGAAATATCTAATTTGGTCGAAGAAGCGCAATAGCCAAGGTTTTGTAAAGTCCTCCGTCTGGCGATAACGATTCCAAATCGGCACTGTGCGTCCAACAAATTGATATCCTCCAGGCCCTTCCATGCCATAGATACACATATAAGCGCCGCCGATGCCGACGGCATTTTCGGGTGTCCAAGTTCGAGCAGGGTTGTATTTGGTAGTAACTAAGCGATGGCGCGGATCGATCGGTGTAGCTACTGGTGCGCCTAAATAAACATCCCCCAATCCTAAGACTAAATAACTAGCAGCAAAGACAATTTCGCGAACAGATTCAACTGAATCTAAACCGTTAATTCGGCGGATGAATTCAATATTACTCGGACACCATGGTGCATCATCGCGAACAGATTGGATATATTTATCGATCGCCAGTCGGGTCGAATCATCGTCCCAAGATAGGGGTAAATGGACGATGCGAGTGGGTATGGTTAACTCGTCGATATTCTGTAGATTAGAACGAGCGATCGTTAATAAATTTAATAATTCACGTTCTGGTAAAATGCGACTATCGTAGTGGACTTGGAGCGATCGAATCCCTGGAGTGAGGTCGATAATACCTTCAATAGGGTTTGCTTTCAACCACTCCATTAAGGCATAAATCTGAAATCGCAAATTGAGATCGAGAACTAGTTCGCCGTATTCAATTAAGAGATATTTATCACCTGATCGACGGTAGGTAGTTATGCTGTCACTGGCAGGTAATTTATCTACTAACAATACTTGCTCTGGAGTATCATCTCTTGCTTCAGTCACGAGTGTTTTTATCTCCCGATCTTGGGCGAGTTCTAAGGCATTTGCCCGCTCGATCGAGATTGGCTGAAACCGGACTTTATCGCCTGGTTTGAGTTGACCAATTTTCCATAATTCGGCTTGGACGATCGTCGCGGGACAGACGAAACCGCCTAAGCTAGGGCCATCGTGAGCGAGAATAATTGGCATGTCGCCAGTAAAATCGACCGTCCCGATCGCATAAGC
>JANNDQ010000353.1:0-3483 GCA_031387965.1 Chamaesiphon sp. OTE_75_metabat_567 | reverse complement strand
AGAAACTATTTGTCCCGTCTACATAAGCGTTTGTTGCTGACTTGGAGAGATTGGTTGTCGTCATGTATGCCGCCAACAGGCTAAATAGCAAGATCGACAAGATCGAAATCATCATCATGGCATATCCCTTTTCCCCTCGATCATCTTGTCGGAGTAGCTGCTGTGCTCGGAGGATAAATTGGAATGGGGTTAAATGGGGGTGTTGATTTTTCTTCATATGGAATTGCTCAAAAGTGGGCACGATAGAGCACATGTCTTGTGCTTATAATTCCCAAAATACAGAGGCAATTTACTATTGATGCGATATCAACAATTTTTAGTCCCATTCTGAGATCGATCGATCCTCGGATTCACGCAGTTGTTGCTGGAGATTTTGCCAGTTAACAGAACTACTTGGTAGATCGAGTAATAGTTTTCCATCCTGTAAGTAGAGTAATCTGTCGCTAAATTTTGCGGCTAGTTCTAACTGATGATTAACGATAATCATCCCGATTTTTTGAGCCTGGGCGATATTAATTAGAGTGGTCAATATTCGTTCGGCAGTGGT
This sequence comes from Chamaesiphon sp. OTE_75_metabat_567, assembly GCA_031387965.1. GTDB lineage: Bacteria > Cyanobacteriota > Cyanobacteriia > Cyanobacteriales > Chamaesiphonaceae > Chamaesiphon. The sequence goes on along the minus strand of JANNDQ010000353.1, from coordinate 2,936 downwards.
AAAATCTAGATTAGCGATCGGTTCATCTAATAGCAATATTTGCGGCTGGGTAATTACGCCTCTAGCGATCGAGACAATTTGTTTTTGACCGGCTGATAGTTGCAGTTCAGTGCGATCAAACCAATCAGTTGGGATCTGAAATTGTTCGGTAATTGTGACGATTCGCTGTTGGATTTCGGTTGAATTTAATGATTGCAATTGTAAGGGATAAGCTAGGGCTTCCCGCACTTTCATATCCAGTAATTTCGGCTCTTGGCTGACTAGCATGATCCGCTGTCTAAGAGCTACTGGAGGGGTCGATCGATAGTTCTGACCCTCCAATAATATTTCTCCAGTTGTCGGCTCACTGAGGCGATTTAACAGCCGTAATAAGGTACTTTTCCCTGCACCTGTAATTCCAGTCAAAGTAACACATTCACCCGCTGCTAAATCGAAGGAAATATCTGTAAGCAGTGGGCGAGTAAAATTGGGTGGGGTATAGCTGATCGATTTGAGTTGAAGTAACAACTAGGAAATGGTGGGTGGGACATAATCAGACAAATTATAGTTCAGATATCGATCTTTTACTAGCAAGATTGAGCAACCTAGATACTAAACAATCTTCTGACTTCAACTTCAATATCTGGGAAAGATAAAGGTGATATCGATCCACTATCCAATTTAGTTTCTGCCTGATAACCATCGCTACCTCCACCCCTGAATACAATTAATTCTGATGCCTGTAAATTGACTACCCAATATTCTAAAATCCCAGCCTGAGCATAGATCCGCTGCTTTACTTTAAGATCTTTTGCTAAAGTAGTATCCGAATATTCAATCAACCAAAATACATCCTCTGGATAAGGATGGTGAGCGAGATATTGAGTATCTGGAGATCGGACAATTGCCACATCTGGCTCAGGCTCACTATTATTAGGTAGGGTAATTGGGTGAGTTTCGCGAAGTTCTGCACGATTTCCGAGCAAATTTCTCAGGTACTTCACCGTTCTACCGCAATACACTGCATGGGGCATTCCTTCTGGTGCCATCTCGACAATATCTCCCTCTAATAATTCTACTCGTCTATCGTCTAAAATACCTGTAATAACTAGTTCATGGTATTGTTCGATCGTCCACTTCGCAATAGTTATACTCATTAGCTCATTTCCTGATTAAATTATCAAATGAATCGTTCTTATTCTCCACAGCTTCAGAAAGAATTGGCAAGTTTTGGCTATGGATTTTTAGGCATCCTAATTTTTAGTGTGACTTTACCAGCAACACGAATTGCCATTTCAGGAGGGTTAGACCCAGTTTTCGTTGGTTTGGGTCGTGCGATTGTTGCCGCAGGACTATCATTAATTTTACTAGTTATTACCCGTCAAACTATTCCCCCATTGAGATTTTTACCCAATTTTGTGATCGTCACTGCTGGGGTTGTGATTGGGTTTCCCCTCCTATCTGCAATTGCGATGAAAGATGCTGCCGCGTCTCATGGCGCAGTAATCACAGGGCTATTACCACTCTCGACAGCTTTATGCGGCGCGTGGCGGGCTGGGGAACGACCCTCACGAGAGTTTTGGCTGTTTGCCTCTTTGGGAAGCGCATTAGTCATTATTTTTGCGCTGGTAACGGGTGGTGGTTCAATCCGATTAGCAGACATAGCTTTATTGGGTGCGGTTGGATCTGCCGCTTTAGGTTATGCAGAGGGTGCGGTTTTAGCTCGGACATTTGGCTCATGGCAAGTGATTTGTTGGTCTTTAATTCTATCAGTGCCTGTGCTATTGCCGATCGTCTTGCACCACTTACCAGCTAATTTTGCCGCGATTTCAGTGAATGCGGTGGTGGCTTTTCTATATGTGAGTATTTTTAGTATGTTTCTAGGTTTCTTTGCATGGTATCGGGGGTTAGCTCTGGGTGGAATTGCACGAATTGGGCAACTTCAACTAGTTCAGCCATTCATGACAATATTTGCCTCAGTTATTTTGTTGGGTGAGCATTTGTCGATCAAAACTATTGGTTTTGCAGCAGCAGTAATTGGCTGTGTTGTCTTGGGAAAACGCACTCAAATTAACGCAAAATAATTATCTGTTTTGATTTTGCACACGATTGCTGTAGTTGCATATTCCGATGAGGATAAAATTTGGGTAGCTGCGATCAATAATGATTTAGTAGGTAAAGCATATGAAAGATGAAAGTCAGAAAATCATTACTACTTTCTAATTAACATTCAATTTACTAATCCCCTCAGTATCTAATAAATATCCCTGCACCATCTCCAAAGCATATCGATCGGGTAAAACTTGCTGAAATTTACTAAATCGATAATTCGGTAGCTTCTCTAATAGATATTTCTGGGTTTCTTTCGACTTCCAAAAATCTGGTTTAACCACCTCCGAAATCGCATCTTCAAATATTGCTGCTGTTAAATGTTCGCCTGTAACAGTGATTTGAAAATTATCCGCTCTTACTTCCCAACCCCAGAGACATTCCAGCCCATATTTCAAAGTGCGATTGATTCTACCACCTGCAAATGTCCACCATTGTACCTGCTTATCTTCTTCCCAAATTATTTTTTCGATCACTTCTTGGCGGCGCTCACTGCGGGCAGCGTTTAATATTAATTTGGCATCCCGATCTAAATAAACTAGATCGGTTTGAGATTTGAGTAAAGCGGCGATCTCCTGACAGATTTCCCAGCCCAAGAATTGGGGGATAAATCCGCCCCAAGTTGGTTTCTTGCCGTGTGGTGCAGGGGCGACGATTACTTTGCGATTATCTCGATCGATCGATTGAGCGATCCAGGATTTACCGCCCAATAAGAAACAGCTAATTTCAGCGGTGAGAGTATCGATGAATTTTTGTTCTAATGAGCCGATCGGTTGGTCATCTACGGTATAAACTTCATACTGTTGGGGTGAGCTAAATACTGCGTAAAGAGCCATGAAGTTTTTCCG
>JANNDQ010000325.1:0-9031 GCA_031387965.1 Chamaesiphon sp. OTE_75_metabat_567 | reverse complement strand
CTAGCCATCGTCAATGGAGACAAATTACCAATTCAGGTGATGCGGCAGGGTAGCAAACAAATCGATCCTACGGCCAACCTCTGTGCTAAAAGTCATTACATCGATGTTACCAGTTTTCAATCAGGTGGCTATCCCTTGAGCTATCAAGTCTTTGTAGTGTATCCTAAAGATAATACGCTACCACCTGCGGGTGCCAAATTTGCCGAGCTGCTAAAGACCAGTCAAGGACAGTGTTTGCTCGGTAAAGTAGGGCTGGTGCCATTACAACCCATGCCAGATAAATATCTAAAATCAAATGTCTGTAAATAGATGCTCTAATCCTAGCTGCGAATATTTTAATCGCGTCTTGCCCAGTAATGCCAAAGCCTGTCCCATGTGTGGCACATCGCTTGGCAATGCTTTGGCACAGTCGATCACCCCCACTTCTCCGATTGCCGCGATTCCCGCTACGCCATCACCACAAAAATCCAATCCAGTCAAGTCAGTGGAGTCATCAGTCCCAGATCCTGCGGCTGGACTCGATAGAACTCAATATCAGTCCCGCGTACCTGCTGTCACTCCAGTATCCATCCCCCCCGATCCCAAAGTCCCACTGCTGAAGCTCATTCACAGCTCCGGTCAAGAATTTCCATTATTTGGCGAAGCTGGCTATATCGGTCGTCGTAGTCCGACGAAACCAGTGCCACCAGAACTCGATCTGACAGGTATTCCTGGCGAAGACATTATTTCTCGCAATCATGCACGAGTAAGCTGGGATTGGTCACACAATGCTTATATGATCGTTGACATGAGTACCAACGGTATCTATCTCAATGGCAGCATCTTAACTCCTGGGGTACCGTATCGATTGATTAATGGTGATTCATTGCAATTAGGGCAGGAAAGTTTGGTAAGTTTTAGAGTGGCTATCGCCGATTGACTAACAATAGAAACATAAATTACGGAAGTTGTATTGTCAAAAGTAGTTATCGACCAATTCTGCGGATTAGCATATCATATTTGTTGTATAACTTTATTATATTTCCACATACATTTTTACAGATACTCAATAATTTATTCTACCGTCACAGATTTTGCTAGATTACGAGGCTGATCGACATCTAATCCGCGCATTGCCGCAATATGATATGACATCAATTGCATCGGAATAACTGTTAATACAGGTGATAATAATTCATCCACATCTGGAACAGGTAAAACCTTATCGAAGATCTCTGCTGCATCCTTATCACTCGCTGCAACTACCCCATATAAATGCGAATCTCGCGCCTTAGCTTCTTGGGCATTTGAAACTGCTTTTTCATATACTTTCCCTGGCATCGTAATCGCAATTACGGGTACCTTAGCATCGAGTAGAGCGATCGGGCCGTGTTTCATCTCGCCAGAAGGATAACCTTCGGCATGGATATAACTGATCTCTTTTAATTTTAGGGCACCTTCGAGGGCGATCGGAAAGTTGATGCCGCGACCGAGGAAGATGGCATCTTGAGTATCGAGGAAACTGTGAGAGAGTTCTTCGATATATTTTTCCTGGGTTTCTAAAATGACTTCGATTTGGGAAGGGAGGACTTTCAAACCAGCGATGATTTCGGCAAGTCGATCGGGTGTAATCGTCCCGCGACGATGGGCCAGATCGAGCGAGAGGAAGTAAAATGCCATCAACTGACCCATGAAGGTTTTGGTGGCGGCTACGCCGATTTCCATGCCTGCGTGGGTGTCGATGACGCAATCGACGATGCGGGCGATCGCACTATCTGTTCGATTGGTGATAGCGAGGAGACGGGAGTGATATTTGGGATCTTTGTCTTGGCGGCGGGACTGCTCGATTTCGATCGCCCCCAGGGTATCAGCGGTTTCACCAGACTGGGTGATGCCGATGGTGAGGGTATTTGCTGTCAATGGTGGGGGGGAATAGCGAAATTCGGACGCATATTGGATCGCTGTCGGAATTTGGGCGAGTTCTTCGATGAGGTATTTGCCAACCATCCCTGCGTGGAGACTGGTGCCACAGGCGACGATTTGGATGTGTTCGAGATCTTTGTAGATAGCTGCGGGTAGATCGAGCTTGAAGGGGGACTTGGAGCTGTCTGGAGTCCAATCTAGATCGAGATATGCTTCGAGACAAGTTCTGACTACCGCTGGCTGCTCGTAGATTTCTTTTGCCATGAAGTGGCGGAAACCTTGCTTTTCGATCGCAATTGGATTCCAGCTAATCGTGTGTGGGGTGCGGCGAACTTTTGCACCTGCAAAAGTATAGATTTCGACGCTGTTTCTGGTTAATCGGGCTATCTCCCCATTTTCTAAGGGTAAGATCGTGCGCGTGTATTGAACGATCGCGGGTGTATCGGATGCACAGAAATATTCACCTTCACCGATCCCAATTACCAGGGGTGCTTGTTGTCTGGCTAAAACTAGTTCGTCGGGATAGTCGGCGGAAATTACGGCGATCGCAAATGCACCTGATAGTTTATGAACCGCTTGTTGCACTGCTACCATTAGGGTATCGGCACCGTCTGCAAAACATTGAGCGATTAGGTGGGGAATTACTTCAGTATCAGTTTCCGATCGAAACTCATGTCCTTGTTGCTTTAATTCTTCACGCAGCTCGCGGTAATTTTCAATAATTCCATTCTGTACTACCGCCAAGCGTCGTTTGGTATCTGTATGAGGGTGGGCATTATACTCTTCTGGCTTGCCATGTGTCGCCCAGCGCGTATGTCCGATCCCGATTGGGGCGTGATTTGTAGCTAATTCAATTTTTTCGCGCAGATTCTTCAGTTTGCCTTTAGCACGAATGCAGTCCAACTCTCCTTCGACAATAGTTGCTACCCCTGCGGAATCATAGCCTCTGTATTCTAGTTTTTCTAGCCCTGAAACTAAAATGGATTGGGCTGGTTGAGTACCAATATAACCAACAATTCCACACATACAGTCAAATGCTCCCACAAGGCGATCTTTTTTGGCGTTTGATGGCAGTCTCAATATTTATTGAGATTTACCACCCGCTTTATTATAGTTACCTAACTGGGGACCAAATGTAACAACTAGTGCAAACTTTATCAGGATTTATAGGATTTTAGGATGGACAGGATTGGGTTACTTGTGAGAATCTAATCTCCCTAGCTCCCTATCTCCCCGTCCCCCATGCCTAGAAACTAAAAGTACCACAACGAACTCTTAGTCTCTAGTCACAAGCAAAAGAGCTAGTAGGCTAATCCCATACTGCGAGTAGTTTCGGCACCTAGGTACACGCGGATACTCAGGAAGTCGGTAGGGCAAGCGGTTTCGCACCGTTTGCAACCAACACAATCTTCAGTACGTGGTGAAGATGCAATTTGAGCAGCCTTGCAGCCGTCCCAAGGCACCATCTCTAATACATCCGTGGGACAAGCCCGAACGCACTGAGTACAACCAATACAGGTATCGTAAATTTTGACGCTATGAGACATGTAATCATCCTCCCAACGATAAAGCTTTAGTAAAACTAAAACTAAGAATCAAGGCTTAGTTTACCCTAGCCGCTAGTGCTAGGTCTCAAAAAGGCTACAAAAGTTAAAAACCTTTAACTTTCAGATCTTGGGGATATCAGGTTTGACACCTTACAATAGACACTGAATGCTAGCTAAATCGAAGATCGCATGAAAGAAGCAGAGTCTTTACCAACTGAGGTAATTCTCACTCAATCACAACAAGTTCTCGCCAAGATCATCTTGGGTTGGACTCCCCAACCTGGCAACTATCTCGATCTAAATGGAGAAACTTATGCTGTGTTGGAACGCAGCCAACGTTATCAACTCAAATCTGGACGCTACAAATTAGACAAAATTGCTCTCTATGTTCAATCGGCAGTCCGCCCTGAGGAACAAAGTCTAGTTGATGGTGAATGGGTCATCGGTGATGCTACTTGTAAGTATAATGCTCGATCGACTCTACTCCGTTGTGCTGTTCATCCGATCGGTCCTTGTGAGGGGTGTAAATATAAAACGTAGGGTGTGTTACGGCGCAAGCCTAACGCACCATCATCTAGTAGGGTGGACTATATATCTACTTTTATTAAGAAGGTGCGTTATGCTGACGCGATAACACACCCTACGAATTTAAATTAACGCGCCCTGGAGGACTTGAACCCCCGACATTTGGTTTTGGAGACCAACGTTCTACCAACTGAACTAAAAGCGCAAATTTGATGTGGAGTGATATTCCTGGCACTGCACCTTAGTATAATATCATAAACTAAAGTTCATGACCAGGACACTCAAATTAAATCGATCAACCTTCCAAAGGACGATCGAACCGTTGCTTGACGCGAGTTGCTTTACCGACACGATCGCGAAGATAAAACAGTTTCGCCCGACGGACTTTACCGCGACGAATTACTTTGACGTTATCGACTTTGGGTGAGTGCAACAGGAATACCCGCTCCACACCGATCCCTTGGAAGACACGGCGGACAGTAACCGTTTTGTTGATGCCACCGTTACGCATGGCAATGATGATGCCTTCGTAAGGTTGCACCCGTTCTTTATTACCTTCTTGAATTTTTACGCCCACACGGACGGTATCGCCAATGTGAAGGGTAGGCAGATCGGATTTTAGATATTCCGCTTCGATCGAGCGAATAATTTCCTGAGCTTTCATGCGGTTTGAAAAAATTCACAGAACCTCTATAGTAGCAGGTGGATGTAAATTTGTCTAATTGCTGAATTTCGTTGGCGTAGCCTTCCCTTTGGGAAATCGATTCATCCCTGCTGGTATTTACGATAATTAATCGAAGCTGTTACCATATACCTAATCTTAGCCCTCGCGATTGTATGCCTCTAGATAGTCTGATTTCAACCCAAGGCATCATGGTGATGCTGCTTGCAGCCTACGCTGGGGCGATGTGGCTGTTTCTTTCTAGTGCCCCAAAGGTCTACACGGTGATGGTGTCAGATCTTCAAATCGCTCAGGATCTATATGAGGGATTATTAAGTCTGCCGATCGCGCAAGTCCCATTGCACTACTATTATGACTATGAGCAGACGATCGGGAGTGGTGGGATTGACCCGATGTATCTGGCTGCACCGATGGGTAGATCGGCGGTCAGAGGGATGAGAGGGTCGGAAGGTCTGTGGTATCAATTGAAAAAAAACACCCAGTTGCACGTCATTACAGGTGCCAGTCTGGGTGAAAAAAATCGTCAGCGTCAAGTTTGTTTCGACAGGGAGTGTCTGGAGCAAATTTTGATGCGGATTCAAACTCGTGGCGTTAAGCACAAAATTCGCAGTGAGAAACCCCTAAATTTCCTAGTCAAAGACTATGATGGTCGGACGATCGAAATGTCTGAAGCAGCGAATTAATCTGGATGTGTTTTCCGAAATAATTTGACTGCAAAGTTGAAAATGTTGGCAAATGCGTTGGCATGGGATGTCGTCCAAGCTGGTTTGCCAGTGGTGATTATCCCTATTTCGCCGATCATTTTGTGATATCGATCTGCTGTGCTCGGATCGGCAATGATCATCGGACAAATCATGATTTGAGTGGTGGAAATTGCCAGATCTTGATAAAGCTCAGGGATGATTTCTAGGGGTGGATCGATCCAGATTTCGTTCTCAAATAGATGATTGTAAAACTGTGGATAGCGGAGTAAGTCTATCTCCCGACCAATTTTGCTAGTAGGGTAGCTCTGCTGACTGGTATTAATATATTCGCAGTCGATCATTGCCGTCGCATTCTCAGCATCGTGACGAGTATACCAACAGTAATCGGCAGCGATGGTTATCCCCAATTGTTCGATCGCAAACTGGAGCAGTTCATCTTCTCGATTGATGGTATCAACTTTGTTTGAGATCAGATCCATTAGCCCAATCCAGGCAACTGATTGTTCACATTCAACAGTTTTGGCGTTGAGTTGAGAGGTCAATTTGAGTTGGGAAAATTCTAAATCTCGATTTTGCTCCCATAACTCCACCTGGGCAGTTACAAACTCGGTATTGTCTTGGAATACGACGATGCTGCCAATCAGCTCGCCATCTGAATTGAAAATCGGCGTAGCAGTGTCAGAGATCGGAATTTCGGTGCCATCTTTTGCTACCAACCAACATCGAGCGGGTGACTTGATTGGCTGTCTCAATCGCATGGCGCGTGAACTAGGATTCTCGATCTCGGCACCATCTGTTTCCCAGATGAGCCGAAAAATTTGACCGATATCTTGCCCCAATGCTACGATCGGGTCATATCCAGTCATAGCTGTAGCGATCGGATTGATCAGCGTGACTAATCCCTGTCGATCTGTGGTGATCACGCCAGTACCAATACTACTTAAAGCATTTGCGAGAGAGACTTGAGTGGTTTGGGCGGTGATTTCTACCTGATGACGCTGGAGGGCAACTTTAACGGTGCTTTGCAATGATTGTGGCTGAAAAGGTTTGATCAGATAACCGAACGGATTTGTTTTAGTTGCCCGTGCCAAAGTTAGTTCATCTGCGTGGGCAGTAAGATAGACGATTGGGATTTTTAATTGCTGATAAATCTCATCTCCAACAGTAATGCCGTCAATATCGCCTTCTAATCGAATATCCATCAAGACGAGATCGGGACTATCACTAATCGCTGAACCTAATGCTTCAACCCCAGAAACCACCATATCGACAACGGTATGCCCAAACTTTTCGAGCGTTTCCTTGATATCCCAGGCAACGATGCTTTCATCTTCAACTATTAAAATTTTTGCCATTAAGATTAGATCATATGAACTGTAAAGGATATTTTGATTTTATTTTTTAGTTGAAATTAATCAAGCTAAATAGTTTTATGATTTGAGATTAAAATATTGTCTATATCGTAACTATAGCTTACTTTTAATAGACTAAATTTAGCTAGAGAGCGGGAAAATCAGCTTGAAGATAGTCATAGTATCTGTTTCAACCTTTAAAGTACCTTTTATTTGCTTAACCAAAGAAATGACTAAATTTAGACCCATAGATTTAACCTGGTGAACATCAAAATCTGGGGGTAACTTTTGACCATTATTTGACACTGACAGGGTTAAGATATTGTTATCACTAATCGTCAACTCGATCGCTATTGCTCCAGGTAGATTGCTAGCAAATCCGTGCTTGAAGGCATTTGTGACCAGCTCACTAATCATCAATCCACACAACACCGCTCGATCGATATCGATCGTTACAGCTTTTGGACTATCGATGCTAAAAGCGATTTGAGATTGATCAATAGCATGGCTAGCAAATAAGTTATTAACTAAGATTTGGATATAGTCGCAAAAATTTAGAGCAGCTAAATCAGGCGATTGGTAAAAAATTTCGTGAATTAAAGCCATGGCGCGGATGCGACTTTGACTGTCTTGCAAGATGGTAATTACCTGAAGATCGTTGCTACGATTACTTTGTAAACTGAGCAGACTAGAAACAATTTGGAGATTATTTTTGACGCGATGATGAATTTCTCGCAGCAATATTTCTTTTTCAGCTAGGGAGGTTTGGCACTGATTTTCTGCTACTTTTGCACAGTCCCGTGCAGCTTCGATCAGCATTTCATTGCGCTTGAGGCTATCAATATCAATTAAACTAATAACTACGCCGTCAATCCGATTGTCGGTCGTTCGATATGGTCGAATTCTGAGACTATACCAATGATTCGATCGATCTTGTACTTCTTGTTCGATTGATTCCAAAGTATCGATCACGGTGATAATCGATCCGTCTAGATTAGGGAGATCTAAATTGGATTGAAGGTCACTAAAAGGTCGCCCTAAATCTGCGGGAATCAGGTTAAAAATTGCTTGAGCGAGAAACGTAAAGCGACGAATTCGCAATTTACCATCGAGCATCACAATAGGAATATTAATACTGCGTAATAAGTTCTGAAGATCGTTATTGAGATGTCCTAATTCTAGATTTCGACCATTTAGTTCTTCATTAATAATTCGCAGTTCTTCATTAGTCGCGCCTAATTCTTCCTGAGAAGTTTCTAACTCTTCATTTATACTTTGTAGCTCTTCATTACTAGCCAAGATTTCTTCATTGGCAGTTTGAAGTTCATGATTAGTAACTTCTTGCTGCTCAATAATTGCTTGCAAGGATGCTCTTGTTGTCGCTAGCTCCTGTTTTAGTTGACTATTTTCTCGCTCTATTTGCGTCTGTTCACGCTGATTTGGATATGCTGAGATAGTAGAAAGATCGATATTATGCTGAGTATTATCCTCGATCGATATCATAGATTTCACCTGATCTATAAACTTAGTGGATCTAGCTCAAACCGCGCTTCGGCAATAATTTCAGTTTTGATCGTGATGTCATCAATCCCGATCGCCATTCTAATCCCATATTAATCTGGGGTAAACCGTTGAGTTAAATTGTAAACGTCTGCAATCTGCCAACCGAGAAATTCTAGAAAGGGTAGTTTATGTGGCTGCGCTATCTTCATAGTTATTAATAGCGTTAAAGATTGTCTCGTACCCACTGTTTGAAAGATCTAATTGCTTGGCTGCTACCAACTACCTGACTTTGTTGAACGCATCGATTTACCAAGTCAACGATCGGTAGATCTGGGAATGTGGGGCTAGAATCAGATCTGATATATTGACCATCTTGCAAGACTTCGATCTGCAAACCTTGTTTGCCATATCGCCACAGTTCTGGGACACCCAAAAGTTGATAATTAGCTAACGGAGTTCGAGAAGTGAGGTCGATTTCTATAGCTAGATCTGGTGGTGGATCTATATTCATGTCTAGCCGATTTTTGCCAAGTATCAATGCCTGATTTTGGATATAGAAACAGGCATCTGGCTCTACTCCCTGAGTCATTCTTTCACTTTTTAAAGTTGTCGATCCGAGCGAATCATAATCAATGTTTAGCCGATCGAGTAAGATCTTGATGGTGTCTCCAATAATTTCTTTGGCTTTTTCATGTTCTGGCAATGGCACCATAATCTCTAAATAACCGTGACTATAAGAAACTCTGGCAGCACGATGTTCGCCTAAATCTGCTAAAATGTTTTCAAATTGCTGCCAGCTAACATCTTCTAATAAGA
>JANNDQ010000318.1:0-4106 GCA_031387965.1 Chamaesiphon sp. OTE_75_metabat_567 | reverse complement strand
CTTAGTATTTGTGACATTGGCTGCCATTAGATTATATCTGGGCTGGATTCACGTTAATAATCGGCTGTATAACGAGTCAATTTTTTATGAAGAATCTGGCTGGTATGATGGTCAGACATGGATCAAAACACCAGAAATATTGACTCGCGATCGATTATTGGTGAGCTATGAAGTTCAGCCAATTCTTAACCGGATTAAGTTCACTTTCCTAGGTTTATTGGGAACAGTAATAGTAGGAACTATCTACTGGTTATTGTTCATTTAGTTTAGCTCCGCATCGATTAGCAAATCACCACAAACAATGGCTCAACGTACCAAAGCTCCTGCGATCACCGTTCATTTATTGCGAGAAGGACTGATTGAGTCTGTCCACTCTGTTCAAGCTGTAGTCTGTGATAGCCGTGGGCGGGTGTTATCGGTTGCTGGAGATGCCGAGCATCCTACCTTCATTCGATCGGCACTCAAGCCCTTTCAGGCGATGGCTGTGACGAGTAGTGGTATCTTAGAACGTTACCAGTTAACCGATCGAGATTTAGCAATTATTTGTAGTTCTCATGCTGGGGAAATTATTCATACTCGCCAAGCATTCAATATTCTTTGGCGTGCTGATATCGATACTAATGCGCTCCAATGTCCGATTCCTGAAGGGAAAACTAGCTCTCTGGAGTACAATTGTTCGGGCAAACATGCGGGCATGTTAGCTGTTTGTAAAGCGCATAATTGGCCGCTAGCTAGTTATTTAGATCGCCAGCATCCCCTCCAAAAACTAATTTTGAGTAAATTTGCCGAAATTCTCAAAATGCCCCCTGATGAGTTTATTGGCGTGCATGATGATTGCGGTGCTCCGGTGTATTTGATGCCAATTTCTCAAATGGCAACTCTTTACGCTTATCTTTCATCTGGAGCTAGCTTAGATCTCGAAAGAATAGTAAGAGCAATGACACATCATCCTGAATTAATTGCGGGAACAGGCAGATTTGATACCCAATTAATGCAGCTTACTCAGGGTGAAATCGTCAGTAAAGCTGGTGCTGAAGGGGTTCAATGTATTGGGAAAGTTGGTGAAGGGATGGGGCTGACAATCAAATCTAATGATGGCTCAAAACGAGCTAAATATGCGGTGGCTATTCACCTACTACATCAAATGGGTTGGATTACTCCGGCTGTTTCAGAAATACTCACCGATCAGTTTTTATCGATCGGTACCTTTACTAGATTAGAGGTAACTGGTGAACTGGCGATGGTTTAGATTACATATCTACTTGAAACTCATACTCACAAATAAGATTAGATTCGACAAGAAAAAACCAATTGGGACGATCGATCTAGCTAGATTCTGAACCTGATTTGCTCGATCGTGATTATCCTTGGTGGTCGATTTATGGGCGATAATTAGCACCAGAATAGCCGCTAGGATAGTTAGAAAACAGATCATCGTAAATCCATCCATCATCGTTAGATAGCTAACGCGGGGCAACGTGTCGTTAATCACTAGAAGTAACGCGACTACAGTCAAAAGATTGGTAAAGGCGATCCCAATCTGGGTCGAAAATTCGCGTGGATCGATCCAAAATACCGACCAAGAAGCGATCGTAATTAGTAATAACGGCACCATTACCTTGAGCAGGTAAAATCCATAGTTACGTTTAACATTAATGCCAATTGTAATCCGTGAATAGTTTTGTTGCTCTGGGGGGAAGAATGATTTACCATTACTGCCGGATATCTTACCGATTTGCCATTCTGATAAAGAGACAAAACTATCCTTACCAACACTAATTTTAGAAGAATCTACCACCAGTTCTACTGTTCGATCGTCATATTTTAGTGATTCTAATACAACTTGCAGTGACTGGCGATCGAATGGAAACTTTTGTAATGCTAGCCCAGATGAAAGCGTCCTAGCAAATCGTTCTTGTGCTTGCACGGTGCCGTCTGGCAAAATCTCTACGAGGGTATCCGAATTGGTGGAAGACTTGAAGTTAACCATTTCGATCACCGGATGCCAAATCTCTGCCAGATTAGACGCTCTGCTGGTTTCACCCTGTTGGGGTGTGTATGCCAATCTGTTATCGCGCCAGCTGTACATCAAATATCCAGCTGAATCAAAGGTTTCTGATGTTTGATTGATGTCGGCGAGATTACTGATGTGCAACCCAATAGATACTTTGATTGGAGAAGTAGTGGTGGGAATTGATTTTAATACATCGGCTGCGCTTAATTTCGAGCTACTTACAGTTGCTGCTAGCTCGATTGGTGCCTGAGCAACAATGATCGCTGGAGAGTCGTTCACCGCCATTGGTGCCACAGATTGCGGTTGTGCGGCAATTGAGCGTCCACTCAGCACGATCCAGCAAGCTAGACCTACAGCAATAGCCAAACTAAACCATCTAAATCGCATATTTCTCATCGCGCCACCCCAATCACTCGCACCATTATTCCATTTCTCGAAGCTATTTGCGATAGTGTGGGAAAATAGAGACTCTCGCGTAATTGACGGCGATCTACCGTGGCTCAAGTTATTCTCGAAAATATTTACAAAAGCTATCCTCCTACTGCCAACAGTAACAAGAGTAAGCCCAAATCCGCAGATCCGATCTCGCCGGAGAGTGTGCTCCGGCGGATTAATCTAACTGTGAACAACGGTGAATTTATGGTGCTAGTTGGTGCCTCTGGCTGTGGTAAGAGTACCCTGCTGCGGCTAATTGCGGGCTTAGAGACACTAACTGCGGGGAATATCAGCATTGGGGAAACACTGGTAAATAATCTCCCCCCCAAGCAGCGAGATATTGCGATGGTGTTTCAGAGCTATGCGCTCTTTCCACACATGCGGGTGTATGACAATATCGCGTTTGGGCTGCGGCGGAGTCAATCGTTTGACACATCAGCATTAGCGAAACAAACAGGTGCTTTACCGCCACAAGTAGAAAACTTTTTTGTCGAAATCACCAGAGGATTTCCACGCGGTTTACGATACATTTCAGCACGAGAAAAAATGATTGCCCAGAAGGTTCATCAAGTAGCTGAGATGCTGCAAATTGAGGGCTTATTAAATCGTTTTCCTAAGCAGCTTTCCGGTGGACAAAAACAGCGAGTCGCCTTGGGGAGGGCGATCGCGCGTGATGCTCAGGTATTTTTAATGGATGAGCCATTATCAAACCTTGATGCTAAACTACGCGCTGAAACTCGAACTCAAATTGTCAAATTGCAGCGTCAATTAGGCACAACAACAATTTATGTCACCCACGATCAAACCGAAGCAATGACGATGGGCGATCGCATTGCCGTGATGAATCAAGGACAAATTCAACAAGTTGATACACCGCTGGAGATTTACAATCACCCCGCTAATATTTTTGTGGCTCAATTTATTGGTTCACCGCCAATGAATTTGGTTCCAGTACAGGTGAAATTACCACTGTCGATCGAGAATAAACAATTTCGAGTTACGCTGTCGGAAGGATGGCAGACATTGCTAAATGAGTATGCGAGTAAATCCCTGGTATTAGGTATTCGTCCCGAACATCTAACGTTAGGATTGCCCGCAACCAAGAATTTTCATGGGATAGTTGAGGCTGTCGAAGCATTGGGTAATGATACTTATATTACGGTCAAAATCCAAGATTTAGAGCAAACAGATATGGTACTCCAAGTGCGAGTTTCACCGGAGAAATCAGTGAAAATTGGTGAAGAAGTATGGCTGTCGGTAGCTACTGATAAAATTCATTTATTCGATCAAGATACTGGTTTAGCACTCAATGTGAGTTCAGGATTAGAAGAGCCTAGCGACTGATTGAGAGTAGCTACCAAATTTGATAGATGAATCCATTGCTCAACGCTGAGATCTTCAGCCCGCGCTTCGGTATTAATATTCATTGATATTAGTAGCTCCGTCAGTGCTTCTCGATCGATCGCACTCTGGAGATTATTTCGGAGCATCTTTCGACGTGTGCTGAAACCTAATCTGACTAAATTATCTAGTAACTTGGGGCTAGTTGGAATGAGTTTTAACTTTCTAGGTGTAATTCTAATTACCGCCGAATCCACTTTTGGTGGTGGGGAAAAGTCCCGCGCTGGGACAGGACAAATTAACTCACAGTGAGCTA
>JANNDQ010000245.1:0-7175 GCA_031387965.1 Chamaesiphon sp. OTE_75_metabat_567 | reverse complement strand
ATCTGTCTGAGTGCGACGAAAGTAAGGACAGTCGATCGAGTAGAGTTATTCACATCAGCTAAGGTTAGATTCATTTTAGTATTAGTAGATACAGAATTTGTAAAAGTATTAATCTGGGTTAGAAGCTACCAAAGAAATTAATTGCCGCCTGAAATTCGGTACCGTAAGTACTATCTGTTGGTAAGTTTACAGCACCACTGATACTGAGATTGTCAGTCAGGTTTAGATCTACCCCGCCTGTACCATAAAAGGCAAAAGCATTCGCATCAATATTTCCAGGTTTCTGAATTGTCTTATAGCCGATTCCACCTCCAATAAAAGGATTAAACATTGTTGGTTGACCGCTTAGACTATAAGTAAAAGCACCATTAATTGAATTTCCCGCTCCGAAGTGCATCGCTGTTCTGACTCGAATATTTTCAAATCCAAACTTACTTTGCACTCCATATTGAATATTTCCATTACTGGAAACTGCACTAGGACCAAAATTAAACAAGCTAAAAATTGCCCCAATACCCTCTAATCCTGAGCTATCATATGAACCACCTGATGATGGCGTACTATAAGAACCACCTGACGAGCCATTTGATGGCTGATAATTAGAATTAGGTGACGATGTATTGCTCGGCGAGTTATAAGTAGGCTGTGAAGGAGCTGGCTTATATCTATTACTGTTATCTATTTGCTGATTCTGCTGATTTCGATAATTTTGCTGTTGCTGATCGTTATTTTGCCGTTGTCGCTGATCGAATGCCGCATCTGCAAACGCTGGTGCAGGTATCAAGATTGCTGAGTTTCCAACTAGTCCGACAGTTATAATCGTTCTGGATACAATGTTTTTCATGATTTGAAAGTAATGAAGGTTGAGTTGGTTGATACCGATTTCTTTTAGTTGAGAGTGTACAAGTATTTATGAAATGTTGGGTTTTGTCCAGCTTATTGATGTAGTGCTATTTTTTATCTGCTGCTAGATTCGCTTTCCATTGCTCGATCAACTTCAAAAGTCTTTGATTGTCATTGCTATATTTGTCCCGACGAACCAATTCGGTTGCAGTGGTCATATCGTTAATTGCGCCCTGTTTATCCTTGAGCTTGAATTTAGTTAAACCCCGACGATAAAAAGTGTTCGGATCGAGAGGAAAGATTTGAATTGCTCGATCGAAATCAGCAATCGCACCTTGGTAATCACCTTCCTCCGATTTGCCACTACCCCGATCCTGATAAATCTGTGATTGCTCTAGTTCACTTTGTGGTGGCGGTGGCGCGGTCTGAGCCAATCCTATTTCTACAATGAGGACTTGAAATAGTAAAGTGGATGCACTAAGCAATGCAAAAATGTTTTTCATAACTTTAAATTTTGAAGTACATTAAATTTAGAATCGTGCGTAAATACCATATGGCGACCAGACAGCCTAAGCACCGTCTGTGATGCCCATTGGTAAGAGATTAAAACATACCTGAAATCAATCAAGCATAACTCTCTAGAAATTAAAATCAAGCCGCAAATCAGCCATTTAGCTGATACCAACTTTTGTCCAATCGCAAAGAATATTAAAAAATTGCGCCGAAAACCTGACCTATCTTCACTCCTAGCTAGTGATATTGACCGATAGATGTGTAACAATGTGCTAGAAACTGGATACAAATTTGATACAAAATTCTAGAGCACCGCTATATGATTCCGCCTCGTGTCCAGCAACTTCTCAACTACCACTTGCTTAACCAGCGCAAGAAGGAGATGACGGAGATCGAGCAGCAGATTTTTCAGGGAATCTGGCAAAATCTGGGCTATGATGCGATCGCCAAAGCTACTGGATATCAACCTGTCAGCGTGCGGCGGCTGGCTGCTCAGGTATTTCAGGAACTCTCTACCGCGACAGAGCAAAAGATCACCAAGACAAACTTTCAGGTAGTGTTCAATCAATTGGCACTCGATCGACAGTCTACGGTAGATTGGGAGGATGCACCGACGGATATTCAACCCTTTTGTGGTCGAATTAATGAACTAAAAAAACTCACACAATGGGTGTTGAGAGATAAGTGTAAACTAATTGCTATTCTAGGGATTGGGGGGATTGGAAAGACTGCTGTAGCTACAAAACTCGGTCAACAATTACAGGATAGTTTTGAATATGTAATCTGGCGATCTCTTAGGGAAGCACCACCACTCAATCAACTCCTGGGTGATTTAATCGGTGTGTTATCTCAGCACATTAATCTCGAATTTTCTAAAACATCACCCAAGCGAATTGCCTTACTACTAGAACAGCTCCAACAACATCGCTGTCTCTTGATTTTAGACAACGTTGAAGCGATTATGAATCCGGGTGAATATGCCGGAAATTATCGTGAAGGTTATGGAAATTATGGCGATCTATTTCATCGATTGGGTAGTGCCGAACATCAAAGCTGTGTGATAATTACTAGCCGTGAACCGCCGCCAGAAATTACAGAGCTGAGTAATGACAAGCTGCCAGTGCGGACATTTTCTCTAGCGGGTATCGCTGATGCTGGTTCAGATTTACTGGAACAGATGTCGGTAACAGGCGAAGTGTCTCAATTAAAAGAAGTCAGCGATCGCTGTCAAGGAAATCCGCTCTATCTCAGAATTATTGCCAATACGATCGCGAATAATTTTGATGGAGATTTAGATTATTTTCTAGAATCAGATCGTTATACTTATGCAAAAATTGGGAATATCTTAACTGCTCAATTAGCAAGATTGGCGACCGAAGAAAAGCTACTAGTTTATTATCTGGCAATTCAGCGCGAACCAGTCTCGATCGAGTCGATGTATCAACATTTCGCACCATTAAACCTCGATCGAGCCTTACCGACAACTGTTGATTCGTTGATTAAAAGATCGATCGTCCAAGCGATCGGTAGTAATGATTTAAGCTCCAAAAAATCTGGTAAAAATAAACGCTATACCCTTCAGAACGTCATCCTCGAATTTACAACCGATCGACTGCTCGAAGAACTTAGTCTAGAATTACAATTACCCGACGATAAGCTGTTTTTTTTTAACCACCTTGCCCTCCATCCGACGACATCGCCGGAATACATTCGCAATGTTCAACAGCGGCTACTGCTCGAACCACTAGGGCGCAAGCTCACCCGTCAGTATGGTGAACAGGCAGTGGCGCGGCTCCACTCACTGATTCCCTGTACCCGCAGCCTCACCCCAGGTTATGCCGCCGGAAATGTGCTAAATCTCGCCCACCAACTTCAGGCTGATTTTACTGGCTGGGACTTGACAAATTTGCATATTGCTGAAGTAAATTTTCAGGCGGTGTTATTGCGCCAAGTTGATTTTAGGGGGACAACATTCGATCGATGCCGCTTTGCTCAGGGCTTAGGCACTATTATCGGACTCAGTTTCAGCGCAGATGGGCGATATTTAGCCGCTAGTGATACCCGATTTCAGATCAAAGTCTGGGAAGTAGCTACTAATCGCGAAATTGCCATGCTGATTGGGCATCAAAGTTGGGTGTGGGATGTCCAATTTAGCCATGATAGTAAATATCTGATTAGTGGTAGTAGTGATGAGACACTTAGGATTTGGGATATTTTCAGCGGTGAATGTCTCCAAGTTGTCAAGGGGCATCAAGATTGGGTGTGGCGAGTAAATTTTATCTTTAATAGTCAACTCGCCGTAAGTATTGGGGCAGATCGCCAGGTGAAGATTTGGTGGTGGAAACATCGTCGAAATTTACTAACTTTCAAGGTACCAGATTTGCGGGTGCGGGATGGGGTATTTCATCCCCGCCGACGGCTATTAGCTGTCTGCGGTGAACAAGGCATTAAAATCTGGCAAATTTGGCTAGGTAAACAGATTCAATTTATTGATGATCCGTGCGCATTGCGGCTACGGTTGGTATCATTTAGTCCTGATGGGAAGAAGATTTTCGGTGCAAATTTTTCTTGTACGATTCATTGTTGGGATGTCGATACTGGCACCCGCTTATTCGATCTCGCTGGACATCCGACTCAAGTCGGTGAAATAAATTATGATCAAACTGGACAAATTATTTCTACTTGTCTGGCACAGATTCGGGTCTGGAATCTCCAGACAGGTGCTTGTTTGCGAGCGATCGATCTGGGGACTGATTCTGGTAAAGGCGTTACCTATCAAGCCCCATTTGTCGCTACAGGTAGCGATAATGGCACTGTCAAAGTATGGAATCTCGAAACTGGCAAATGTATCTCGACAGCAGGTGGTTGTGCGCCTCGGATTATGAGTTTAGCGACTAATTCTCACAATCAAATTGTGGCTAGTAGTCGGGATGATGGCAGTTTGTATTTATGGGATTTTACTCCCTCCCCTGTAGAAGGGGAGGGCTGGGGTGGGGTGAACCAATTACCCGCGCCAATCATCCTTCAGGCACATCAGGGATTAGCGGCAGGACTAGCTTTTAGCCCAAATGGTCAACTAGTTGCGAGTACAGGCAGCGATCTGCTGATCAAGATTTGGGACGCAAATACGGGGGAGCAGTTACAGAGTCTCAGAGGGCATACCGACTATACGCCCCAGCTACTATTTGCCGACAATCACACTCTGTTCAGTCGCAGTTATGATGCCACTACCCGCCAGTGGGATTTGGCTACTGGGCAAAATGAGATTTTTACTAATTTACAGCCTCAATGGGTGATGGTATTGGCTCGTGATCCTGATTGTCAGTGGATTGCGTTTGGCTCAGATACTCCCACGCTGACTTTATTGCATCGCCCAACGGGTAAGATTACTAGCTATCCGGCTGTGGGTAATCGCTTGAGACAGCTGATATTTACCCAAAATGGTCGATCGATTATTGGCATTACCGACGATCGACACCTCAACCGTTGGGAAGTAGATCGCGATTATTACCATACTGTAGCACAGATTGGCGATCGCGATGCCACCGCAATTGTCGCTCATCCGCTCTATCCCCAGCTATTAATTAGCGGTCATGATGATGGTACGATCTCGATCTGGGATCTTAATCAAGCAGTGTGGATAGATCGAATTCAGGCACATCAAAAAGAAATTCTATCGATTGAACTAATCGCCCAGCTAAATCAAGTGATCAGTTGTAGTGTTGATGGTGCGATTAAAGTCTGGGAATTATCAGGCTCTAGATTAATAGAAGTTCAGTCGATCGAGTCAATCAAACCTTATCAAATGATGCGACTTGGAGATAATCAAGGTTTGAATCAAGCTCAATTAACTTCTCTGGTTCAATTGGGTGCTAATTTTGGGCATATTAAATAGACTGACTTTTTTCAAGTCTAGTTGTCAGATTTAGGATTGGCAGGCTCATGGGCGTAGTTTTATTCATCATTGTTTTAGTTGCTGGAATCTATGTGATGAGCTATTTCCTGCGAGGGCGTAGTGGCATTGTTTATTCACGCCGAGAACCATTTGCGCTCGGTTATCCACGCGCGTCTGGGCAAGTAGATCCGATTATTATTACGCCAGTTGAGGAGGTTGAACCAATCCCAGAGCGATTGCCTCAAGTAGCATTAGATTTTGTCCCGATGATCCCAGCAACACCAACAGTGGCTCGATCTAGTGAAGTATCCCCAAATTTTAGCACTGCTCCGTCCAAGATCGAGGAATCACTCTTGTTTCGGAGTCTAACACTTACCCTATTTGCCGTGAGTGCGATCGGTGTCGATTTCGCGGCAGGAACTCAGTTTAGCTGGTTGGCAATTCCATTTGCAGCCGTGGGTGCAGCCTGGAGCTGGTATCGACGCTATCATGCCAAGCATTGGTTAAATACGGTGGTATCTATAGCTAGTATTGCGATCGTCTTTAGCGTGTTTGTCCCCACTTTATTTCAACAGATCCCACGCGCCATCGAGCAAATCGCCCCAGCGAGTAAAATGTCGGCGACGCTGGAATTAACGCTCGGCACGATCACAATCTTGCTCCAGACGGGTTTGAGCTTTCATCTCTATAGTCGGCGTGTGCTAGGTTATTGTCTGCTGATTAGCGGTGTTTTGATCGGCGTAGCGGCTGGTTTGAGCCAGAGTGTCGGCTTTTTGATTCTATTATGTGGGTTCATGGCGATCGCGATGCCAGCCTTGATGCTCGACTATCGATCGAGACTAGCTCTCAAACCACTAACTATCACCCCTACTCCCCCCAAGGGAGAATTATCCTATCGACATTTACCGTGGAAATATCTCACCCAAATCGCCGGAATAGCGATCGGCTTAGGACTAATCCTAGCGGTATTCTTACCAAATTTTCAGATCCCAAATCTCTCATTTCCCCGCGCTGGTATAGATCCACTTCAAACTCTCGCCCAAAAATATCGTCAGCCAGATCTCAATCCTCAATCGCCCCCAAATCCAGGGACAAATCCATCGCCCCAACTAGATCCTCAGGCATTAGCTGCCAAAGTACTTGGGCAACCAACTAATAATAACTATCCCGACACGATTAAGAGCGAACATCTCCAACTTCCGCCGGAACTTGCCAGACAACTCCAACAATTCACCAAACAGATTTTAGCCACCTCACCGCAACCGTTGAACTCTGATTTCGATCGAGCTACCTACCTCGCCGAGTACCTGAAACAACACCACCAAGCCGCGCCACCGTCACCAAATTCACCCCCACTAGATCAAAAATTAATCACAGAACTGATTGCCAAATGTACAGCTCAACCCCAAGCCTGTAAATTGGTGGGCAACAAACAAGATCTGCCCATAGTTTACACCGCGATGCTACGCTCGATCGGTATCCCCACACGCCTCAAAACGGGCGATCGACCAGCCCAAATCGATCCTCAGACCAAAATATACCCCCGTCCACCCGAACAGCCTCAGAGCCAGACTGAGGTGTATTTCCCTAATTGGGGCTGGTTTGGACTAGACTCTACACCCGATCGATCGATCGTCAATCCCACGCCAGCCCAACTCGATCAGCTTCAAGCGCAATCCCAGCAACAGCTAGCACCCGAACCATCACCTCAAACCAGCCCTAATAACCCCACTCCTCAACCGAACTCACCCCAACCATTCGATCGTCCATCAGCACCAACTCCTTCAACTCCCCCAATTGAGCCAGCCAAACCCCTAGATCCGAACATCTTCAAAATAATTGCAATTATCCTGGTAATCATCGGGGGCATCGCTTGGTATTACCTTTACCATCGTCAACAACAGCAACAGCTTGCGAGTTTACC
>JANNDQ010000210.1:0-11060 GCA_031387965.1 Chamaesiphon sp. OTE_75_metabat_567 | reverse complement strand
TTATAATGCTGATGTGTGAGCTGTGTTTAGCACAGCACCAGGTGGATGACTGTCCTGAACAGAGGGAGAACGCGGCAAAATACATGAAAATGTACTGCCCTCACCCAAAACACTTTCAACCCAAATTCGTCCACCATGCTGCTGGATAATGCTCCGGCAAATTGCCAAGCCCAGGCCTGTGCCCTCCCCGTTGCGAGTATCAGAACCATCTACCTGCTGAAATCGTTCAAAGATAATCCCTAGTTTATCAGCTGGAATGCCCCGACCACGATCGCGAATTTGGAACAACATTTGTCCAGTTTGCTTGGTGCCACTAAACCAAATCTTACTGCCTCTGGGCGAAAATTTAATCGCATTACCGAGGAGATTAGTAAAAGTTTGAATCATCCGATCGGCATCAACCCACACACTACCACCTAAATCACTGACTATTAGCTCAATCTCAGCTTGATCTGCCAATGGCTGAACAACATCGACAGTTTTTGCCATCAATTCAGATACCTTCCACACTGCTTTGACCATCTGGACAGTCCCAGACTCGATCCGTTCGATATCTAGAATATCATTGACCAACCGCATCAATCGATCGGTACTATCTACTGCAATAGTTAATAACCGCTGTTCTTTTTCCGGTTGATCACTTAATAAGCCACTATCTAATAATTTGAGTGAACCGTACATCGAAGTTAGTGGCGTGCGCAACTCGTGACTGACAACCGCGATAAACTCATTTTTCATCCGTTCAACTAACTGTCGATTGGTAATATCTAATACTAGGGAGAAAACTGACTCCATCTGACCTACTTCATCCAATAAAACTGAGTTATACCACTCACAATTGACGATCGTTCCATCTTGGCAATAGTTACTCTTGATTGCGATATTACTAGTTTCTACCCCACTCATAAATCGATCCATTACGCCACCGATTTGGTTGAGATCTTCTACCGCCAAAAATTTCCATTCAGTCAGTCGTTTTCCTAATACTTGAGCTGATGTCCAGCCAAAGATCTTTTCAGCTCTTGCCGACCATCTGGCTACTCGAAAATCTCGATCCCATTCGATTGCAGCTAGGGGCGAATTTTCAAAGTGAAAGTTTAATTTCTGGAGCGCATCGCGGAGGTTATCTTCAGTTTGCTGGAGGTCAAGAGTGCGCTCGATTACTCGTTGTTCAAGTTCACTTTTAGCTTGACGGAGAGCCATCTCTGTCCGTTCACGCTCGATCGCATATCGAATCGATCGCAGTAATAAGTTGCGATCGACTTGTCCCTTGATCAAGTAATCTTGCGCTCCTTGCTGCATTGCCGAAATCGCCAACGTTTCATCATCTGAGCCAGTTAAAACGATGATTGGCAGATTCGCTGCTCGATCGCATAGTTTGAGCAATGACTCAATCCCTTGACTATCGGGGAGTGAAAGATCCAGCAAAACTACATCAAAATTGATACTACTAGATAAAGTAATTATTGCTTCTGATAGAGTCATCACTGGCGTGATTTGGCACCGAGTTGTAGTTACCTCCCGCAGGATTTCTTGCAACAACCGGATATCTCCAGGGTTGTCTTCAACTAGTAGAATGTTGAGAACACTAATCATACTCCCTATTCCGGTGGTAATTGGACGATAGTGAACCAGAAATCTTCGATCGATTGAATAATCTGGACGAATTTATCGAAATCTACGGGTTTGGTAATATAGCAATTGGCATGAAGATTATAGGCTTTGAGGATATCTTCTTCGGCTTCAGAAGTAGTCAGGACAACAATCGGAATCCGCTGTAATCGCTGATCTGCTTTAATCTCAACCAACACTTCTCGACCATCTTTGCGTGGTAGATTCCAATCTAACAGAATCAAATCGGGATGAACAGCTTGGTGATATTCACCGTGACGGTGGAGAAAATTCATCGCTTCGACACCATCAGCTACCACACTTAAATTGACATTGATTTCTCTGTCTGCTAAAGCAATCCGAGTGAGATTAACATCGCCAGGATTGTCTTCAACGAGTAAAATTTCAATGGAGCGGCTGTTTATGGGCATGGTCGGGGGATATGCTACCTGCCACTGGGATTGTAAAATAGAATATCGACCCATAGCACTCTGGCTGCGCAGGCAGAGGTTGCTGCAACACTGAGTCTGATTGCATAGGTATAGACTCTACCCAGATTGTACCACCATGCCGCTCGATGATTTTTCTACAAATCGCCAATCCAATGCCTGTACCTGGATAGGTGACTCTAGGGTGTAGGCGTTGAAATATGACAAAAATCCGATCAAGATATTGGCTCTCAATCCCAATCCCATTATCAGCAACTGCAAACTGCCAACTTGGATGAATTGCACTCAGATCCCCACTCAGTGAATGTGGATTGCTGGGAGGATCTATTTGCCGCACGCTGATCTGAATTCGCGGGGGGGCAGCTGTGCAAAATTTAATTCCATTGGCAATCAAATTTTGGAATACCTGCGTTAATTGAGTCGCGTCACCCCAAATTTCGGGGAGTGGATCGGCAGAAATGATCGCTCCACGCTCCTGAATCGCGACGTGAAGGTTGGAGATTGCATCTTGGAGGACTGAATCACATTTTACTAAATTGAAGGGCTGTTTGCGGCTACTGACACGGGCATAGCTGAGTAATGCTTGAATCAATGCCTGCATTCTCATCGCACCATCGACGGCGTAGCCAATAAATTCATCGGCATCTAGATCGAGCTTACCTTTGTAACGGCGCTCTAATAGCTGTAAGTAACCAATTACCATCCGCAGCGGTTCTTGGAGATCGTGAGAGGCAATGTGGGCAAATTGAGCTAGTTCAGCATTAGATCGAGCCAGTTCTTGACGCTGGAGCTGTTCTTGTTCGAGCAATTGAGCTTGAGCAAGGGCAATCCCGATTTGGGTGGAGAGTTGAAGCATAATTTCTACTTCTTTGGGCTGCCATTGGCGCGGTGCTTGGCAGTGATGCACGATCAACAGTCCCCACAATTCATCCCGCAAATGGATCGGGACGATCGAACTGGCTTTGACGGCAAATTGTTGTAAGAATTTGACGTAGCAGGGATCGAAATCTGCCTGGGTGATATCGGCAACCGTATAAATCCGCCCCTGAGCATAGCTAGCGTGATAACTACGATCGAAACAAGGATCGATAATATTACTGCCCATCACCGCTGGATAGCCCACTGACACTCGCTCTTGGACTACCGTACCCGTACCATCTGGCTCCAGCCGAAAAATCAGGACTCGATCGACTCCCAATAGTTGCTGGACTTCCTCGACCGCAGTTGCTAGAATCTCATCTAGCTGGAGTGACTGGCGAATTTTTTGGGAAATTTCCGCCGATAGTTGGGTTTGTTTACGGAGGCGGACTCGATCGCTAATATCAATTAGTGTAGATCGATCGCTCAGATAATTTCCTTGCTCATCTTTAATGGCTACCATCGTCACACTAGTTGGCACAATTCCCCCATCTTTACGCACCATTTCCAATTCTAGATCGTGAATCCAGCCGCGTGTTTTAACGATCAGAAAATTGTCATTAAAGATTTGGACACTCGCGGGAGTTAGTAAATCAATTAGACTTTTGCAACCGATAATTTCAGCTTCTGTATAGCCGAGCATTTGCAGCTCGGTGTGGTTGATCCGCAAGAATTTACCCACTGCATCGAGTGAATGATAGCCACAGGGCGCGTTATGATACAGCTCTTCAAATTCGGCTACATAATCTCGGAGTGTCGATTCAGCCTGTTGTTTTTTAGTGAGATCCCAATTTACTAGTCCATAGAGGAATCCAAGCAAGAGTAAATCCAATAAGCCAGAGATTACTAAGGCAAATTTAGCATCATTCAAACTTCGGCGCGAATCAGCTTGGAGCCTGTCGAGCACGAGTTGTTCCGATCGATCTAGCCCAATCCGCAGTTGATTAATTTCAGAGATCGATCGATTGTTATTAGTAATCGTACTAATATTTTGATAACCACTAACAGTATTAACAATTAGCACTAATAAAGCAGCCCCAAAACCGATCGATACCTTGGGCGAGGGGATATACTTAATCAGACGATTTTCGACAGGAGAGGCTCTGCCAATGGTTTTCAATGTTTAACTATTCCTGCGACTGGTTAATTTGTGACTAGCCGATCCCAGCGACGTTAAGAATCGACATTTGCGTCCACAGTGATTGTTGGCGATAAGTATCACTGACATGGGATTGACAAGCGGCATAGAAGACATAATCAGCTAGCACCATATAATTATCTGTACCAACTAAATTATCAACGATCGCACTGCATAAGCTGAGATTGTTCGGTGTAAATAATCCGGTAGATAGATGATCGATCGCTTGACGGATCGCGGGATAATGTTTGTAGTAGTTATACGGATCGTAACCGTACTCTTTAAATAGTGCTATTTCTGGAATTGGTAATCCAAAGCTGAAGTAATTTTGTTCACCAACTAACTGCTGTAAATAATAGTTGGTTTTGCCTAGACTCCCGATCGATAGTACTCCATTTACGGCAGCTTGAAGGCGACTGAGATCGACATCTTCGATCGTTGCTGGGGCAATCTCTTGGGTGAGATCCGCCGCTGCATACATCTGACTTGTCAAGCCTGCTGAATTGGGAATATATACTACCTGCAATTTCCCACTCACATCTGGATCACTGGCGATCACTTTTGCCAGTGATTGAATCAAAGCAATGATCGACAGGTTATTAACTGCTGATGGCTTAGCTTCGTCAACTTCCGACAGTTCGAGTTCTCCCAGATTCCCAAAGATAAAAGTGCGCGGCACTAGATCGATTTCTGGCTCCTGCTTAATTTGATTAAACAAAGCAATGATGTGGAGGATATTGAGGATTTGGCGTTGGTGCTCGACAATCGGCTGCAACTGAAGATCGAATAGTGAAGATACATTCAACCGAATCCCCTGAGCGCGATCCAAATAGCTAGCTAGAGTGAGCTTATTAATCTCTTTAACAGCCTGCCAGCGAGATTGAAGGAGCGGATCATCAGCGAAAGTTGCTAGCTGTTGGAGGTCATTTTGATGGTCAATCCAGCGATTTCCGATCGTTTCTGTGACTAAGCTAGCGAGGAGCGGATTTCCGCACAGCAGCCACTGAGCAGGATTGAACTCTGGACCTGGATGCAGTGTGAGAGGATCAGTGACTGGCTGAAGAATCGTTAGTTTTCGAGCCTTGGCTAACCACCGATCTCGGCTGCGCGATGGTACTAGTGGTGTAGAGCGGGGGAAATTCGCTGTGGTGCCAAGCTTGTGACTAGCCGAATGCAATTTGCGAGGGATGCCGATTAGTGCTGCTTGAGCAGAACGAAATAGTGATGCGCTAATTCCTGTGCGAAAATTAATTCTTTCAATCATAGTTCAGACTCCTTGGTAGTGCGATCGTCAGGATTTGATCTATTCTCTAAGCCAAGAGAATTTTGGTATGTAAGCCTGTTAACTCAATTACCTACGGCACATCGTAATGGAGAAGTTTGAGGAACTTGTGAGGATCGCCCCGAAATTAGTAAATAAATTGTGAAATTTTAGTCAATACCCAAATAAGCTTCGATCACGCGGGGATCATTTTGCACCTTAGTTGGTGTACCATCGACGAGATTAGTCCCTTCTGCGAGTACCCAGACTCGATCGCACAGCGTCATAATCACGTCCATATTGTGTTCGATAATTAGGAAGGTTAGCCCTGCTTTGCGCCAAGTCAGAATATGACCACAAATATCCTCAATCAACCGTGGATTCACCCCCGCAGCAGGTTCGTCTAATAAAATTAATTTTGGATCTGCCATTAATGCTCGCCCGATTTCCAACAGCTTTCGTTGTCCCCCCGACAGTCCCCCCGCATAGTCATTCGCCTTGGCACTCAATCCCACTGATTCCAGAATCGACATCGCCTTATCTTTCAATTCCCGCTGCTGCACCCGCGCTTTACTGGACTGGAACAGTACTTCCCAGATCTTCTCCCCCGTCTGTTCCCTCGCCCCTAGCAGCATATTCTCCAGTACCGACATTCGCGACAACGCCTTAGCCACTTGAAATGTTCGCACCATCCCTGTTCTCGCAATTTGATGCGGCTGCAAATGATGAATCACTCGACCATTTAGTTCAATTTGACCAGAATCTGCTCGAATAAAATTAGACAACAGATTAAAAAAAGTCGTCTTCCCTGCACCATTTGGCCCAATTAAACCCGTAATACTCCCTGTCGCAACCTCAATTCCTGCCTGCTGAACTGCTTTGACACCACCAAAAGTTTTGCACAATCCGGTGGCAAGTAGTAATGGTTGGGTAGACATCGGGACGTAATTGTTAGGCATGGAGAAAATTTTAGGTTAGGAAATCAGCTCTGTCAATCAATGAGAGCATATCTTATAATTTATCAAGCGGGGGAGCAATTGTATTCTGCTAGGGCAGACGCTGACGCGAACCGCACGCTCTATGATTGACTAGTAAAGAGACTGCGATCGTTTGTTGTACCAGAGGTAATCAGAGCAGACGGTTTGAATTCTTTTTACTTCAGCCATATCTAGTTTGTGGGCATTGCCCGCCCTAAATTTTACGTGTATTTGAATCGTCTCCATCTGCGGCATTTTCGGAATTATCAGGAACAAGAAATTATCTTTTCTGCACCTAAGACAATTTTGTTGGGAGATAATGCTCAAGGCAAATCTAATCTGTTGGAATCAGTAGAATTATTATCTACACTCAAGAGTCATCGAGTTGCGCGCGATCGAGATTTGGTATTAGCAGGAGCGACAGAAGCCAAAATCAGTGCTCAATTAACCCGTAAACACGGCTCGATCGATCTATCTTTATTACTTAGAGACAAAGGTAGAAGAACTGCTACAGTCAATCAAGAAAATCTCAAGCGGCAACTAGATTTTCTAGGGATATTAAACGCTGTAGAATTTTCATCACTAGATCTAGATCTAGTGCGGGGTAATCCTGAGACGCGACGGCATTGGGTTGATTCATTATTATTTCAAATTGAGCCGATTTACGCACATATTTTGAATGAATATCAACGAGTATTAAAGCAGCGAAATAGTTTGCTGAAGCAATCAGCAGATCGCTCAATAGATTTAGCCGAACTAGAATCATGGAACCATCAATTAATTATTACAGGTACCAAAGTAATTCGCCGTCGGGTCAGAATTATCGATAGGCTAGCACCGATCGCGAGAGTATGGCATACTAAAATTAGTAAGCATACCGAACAATTAACAATTACTTACGCGCCCAATATTCTAGCAAATGAAAACACACCGGAATCAATTTATCAAGCATTTGTTGATCGACTAAACCTGCGTCGTGCAGCTGAACAAAGTTTAGGTAATACCCTGGTTGGCCCTCATCGGGATGAAATAGAACTAACTATTAATGATACTCCAGCTAAAGCTTATGGTTCGCAGGGACAACAACGAACATTAGTTCTGGCACTAATATTAGCTGAGCTAGAACTAATCGAACAAATCGTTGGTGAACCACCATTATTACTACTCGATGATGTTTTAGCCGAACTCGATCTGACTCGTCAGAATCAACTTCTGAGCGTAATTGAGGATCGCTTTCAAACCCTGATTACAACTACTCACCTGGGCGCATTTGATGCTAAATGGTTAGATTCATCGCAAATTTTACACGTTCGATCGGGTAAAATTATGCAAGCTTAGGTATTAGAATTAAGCCCAAACTTTAGATGGTGGGCAGCGACGCGCGCTCTGGAGGTTTCCTCCAGATTGAGCGATTTGCGCTCGTCGGGTTCCCCGACGGTTTAGCAAATCAAGACAGTGCGTCAAGACAGTGCCCACCCTACAAAACTAGATTCTACAAAATATCCATTCACTATTCACTATCCACTATCCACCACTTATGAGTGACGAATTAGTAATTCCCCAGTTAATTGTGGGGCTGGGTAATCCTGGTACCAAATATGCCCAAACCAGACATAATGTCGGATTTGATTTATTGGATGTTCTTGCCAAACGTTGGCAGATCGGTTTTAGTGAACGTAAGCAATTTCAAGGTATCTATGGTGAGGGATTTGGTAGTCATAATGATAAAATTAGACTACTAAAACCACAGACTTTTATGAACTTATCTGGTCAGTCAGTGCGCGCGACTACTGACTGGTTTAAACTTGCTCCAGAGTCAGTATTAGTTGTCTACGATGATCTCGATCTTCCCTTGGGAAAAATTAGATTACGGCTATCAGGTTCGGCTGGTGGACATAACGGCATCAAGTCAATGATCTCTCATCTGGGTACGCAAAATTTCCCCAGAGTTAGGATTGGGATCGGCAAGAGTTGTGGCGAGAAAGACACAATTTCGCATGTTCTAGGTAAATTCTCAACGACAGAAGTACCGATTGTTAGTGATGTGATTTATCTAGTGAATGATGCGATCGAAATGAGCCTCAAACAAGGTGTGGAAAAAGCGATGAGTTTATATAATAGCAAATCAATTGCCGTACCAGAAGTTGAATAGCTAGCTATTCAATCAACCGATTTACTGCCGTAAAATTATCATAGCGACTGGTAGCTCGATCGATATTAAACAGATTTGAGCCAGTGCCCGCAGGTTGATTGCGTTTGGACTGACGAACTACAACTTTCGGCTGATTAGCGCGGGTTGATTTAGTTACATTCTGAGACTGAATTTTAGGTCGAACAGTCTTTGACTGCATCGATGACTTGAACCTAATATTGGCGAGAATTGCCTCAGTGGGCGGTGGTGAGATTCGATTGGCACTCTGAGATTGACTTGATGGATTAGCAAAGACTGGGCAACCAAATGCGATCGCTAGCGTAGATGCTGAAAGGATGAGCAAGAGGCGATGGCACAAATTATACATAGAAAATAAGACCTGATACTATCTATTTATTAATGTACCCATCGCCGCCGGATAACTATCAGTATTACCGCAGTTCACAGCTGCTAAATCAAGAAATTTCCCCCGTCAGTGACTAAGGATGCTAGGATCTCACATAGCAAGAGAAGAAGTGCAGAAAAAAAGGACAACCTAATGGCAGAGATAAATAAGTCAATATCCTTTGACGGTAGGGATATTCGGCTTAAAGTTGGTGTATTCGCACCCCAAGCTGGCGGTTGCGTCTTAATCGAATCTGGCGACACCAGTGTTTTAGTTACCGCTACCCGTGCCAAAGGACGAGAAGGAATTGATTTCCTACCGTTACTTGTAGACTATGAAGAACGAATTTATGCAGCCGGACGGATTCCAGGTGGATTCCTACGCCGTGAAGGTCGAGCACCAGAAAAAGTTACGTTAATTAGTCGATTGATCGATCGTCCGATGCGTCCGCTCTTTCCAGACTGGTTACGGGATGACATCCAAATTGTTGCTACCACCATGTCTCTGGACGAATTAGTGCCCCCTGATGTCCTGGCTGTAACGGGATCTTCGATCGCGGCACTCTTAGCACAGCTGCCTTTTAATGGACCAATGGCGGCTGTACGGGTTGGTTTAGTCGGCGATGATTTTATTATCAACCCCACCTATCGCGAAATCCAAATCGGCGACCTCGATCTAGTCGTTGCAGGTACTCCAGACGGCGTAATCATGGTTGAAGCGGGTGCCAATCAGTTGCCCGAACAGGATATCATCGAAGCGATCGATTTCGGCTATGAAGCTGTTCAAGAGTTAATTACTGCCCAACGCGAATTACTCGCAGAACTGGGACTCAGTATCATTCAAGCAGAGAAGCCAGTCACCGATTCGACACTAGAACGCTTCCTCCAAGAGCGGACAACTGAAAGCATCAAAGTTGTGCTGGGTAAATACGAACCCAAGGGTACTCGTGATGCCGAGCTGGATCTGATTAAAGCTCAAGCAGTTGCCGAAATCGCCGCCCTACCTGAAACCGATCCGATTCAACTCGCCGCAGCCAGCGATAGCAAAGCTGTCAGCACCCTGTTCAAAGGCATCACCAAAAAGATGATGCGTCAGCAGGTAATCGAGACTGGACGGCGGGTAGATGGACGAGCACTCGATGAAGTGCGTCCGATTTCCTGTTTCGTTGGTGTCCTACCCCGAAGAGTTCACGGTACAGGCTTATTCAATCGCGGACTAACCCAAGTCATGTCCGCTTGTACCCTCGGTAGTCCGGGCGATGCTCAAGATCTCGGTGACGATCTCAACCCCGAAAATACCAAACGCTATATTCACCACTACAACTTCCCCCCTTACTCTGTGGGTGAAACCAAGCCGATGCGCGCCCCAGGACGACGCGAAATTGGTCACGGTGCCTTGGCAGAACGGGCGCTAATCCCCGTATTGCCAACCAAAGACGAGTTCCCATATGTACTCAGAGTCGTCTCCGAGATCCTCTCTTCCAACGGTTCCACCTCAATGGGTTCGGTGTGCGGTTCGACGCTTGCCTTGATGGATGCTGGTGTACCGATTACCAAGCCTGTCAGTGGTGCCGCGATGGGACTGATCAAAGAAGGTGATGAAGTGCGGATTCTCACCGATATTCAAGGAATCGAGGACTTCCTCGGCGACATGGACTTTAAAGTTGCCGGGACTGATACTGGGATCACTGCCCTGCAAATGGACATGAAAATCAGCGGTTTACCGATGGTGACAATCGCCGAAGCCATCAACAAAGCACGTCCCGCCCGCTTACATATCCTAGAGAAAATGTTAGCCGCGATCGACAAACCCCGCGAAGAACTCTCACCCTTTGCCCCACGCTTACTCACCTTCAAAATCGAGCCAGAGCTAATCGGCTTAGTAATTGGACCCGGCGGTAAAACGATCAAGGGCATCACCGAGGAAACCGGAGCTAAAATCGATATCGACGATGATGGTACTGTAACCGTCTCCGCCGTCGATAACGAGAAAGCCAAACGCGCGATCCAAATCGTCCAAGGCTTAACCCGCCGTCTGAACGAAGGCGATGTCTACTTAGGACGTGTAACTCGAATTATCCCAATCGGTGCCTTTGTGGAGCTGCTACCGGGCAAAGAAGGAATGGTTCACATCTCTCAACTAGCCGACTATCGCGTCGGCAAAGTCGAG
>JANNDQ010000209.1:0-6843 GCA_031387965.1 Chamaesiphon sp. OTE_75_metabat_567 | reverse complement strand
TCACACAATAGTTTAGCTTGCGCTCGATCGATTAAGGCATCAGTAATGTCAGCGCCAGTAATCGTCGCACCATAAAATCGTGATCGAGTCAGCGTTGCTTCGGTTAAAATAGCATTAGTCAGATCGGCTTCATCAAAGGTTGCTCGATCGGCTAGGGCACCAGTTAGATTGGCACCAGCCAGATTTGTTTTGAGCATTACCGCCATTGTCAGCATCGCATTTGTCAAGTTAGCGCCACTAAAATTGACTCCTCGCATTTCTGAGGATACGAATACGCCACCAGTCAGATCTTGACCGCCAAAATCGCGGCCTTTGAGATCGATCCGACTATAGTTAGGCTTACTAGCTGCGGCTAATGTTGGATTACCTGCACCCAAAGACAGCCAGAGCGCTGCAACTACTAGTAACCGAGCGCAAAACGCAAATATAGATTTTATTTTAAGATTGAACATTTATATTTATTTTTAACTTGGAGTAACACAAACCAACTCTCTTCCCTAATACCTAAAGCCTAAAACCTAGATGATAATTGAATCGATCGAAATCGAAATGGACATCACAACCGCTCTAGCCGAACTGGACACCGAGATCGAACTCAAACTTCAAAAATGGGGCGAACCCCTCCGGTGGGCGATTACAACAGTCGATCGGGATACGAATGTTGCTAAGATTGAAGCAATTGTAATTAGGAAATAGTGGATAGGAGCACTGCCCAAATGGATCTGTAGGGGTAGGTTTGCGGCGCATCGAACGGGAGGTTCCCTCCCGTTTGTGTGCGACAAGACAATGCAATCTAATGTCGATGCTATATTCGATCTTAAACAAAACCTACCCTCCTCCAATACCAACTACTATCAACTAACTCAAAATTGCCGCCAGCGCAGGCTGGAGCGTTGGATACTGAAATTCAAAGCCCTGAGCGAGAGTCTGACTAGGCACAACTTGCTGACCTTCCAATACAACAATCGCCCCTTCCCCTAATAGCGCTTCCAGTGCGAAATTAGGTACAGGCAACCAAGACGGGCGACCCATCACAGTACCGAGCGTCGCGGCGAAAGTTGTCATCGAGACAGGATTTGGGGCGGTGGCATTGTAGACACCCTGCATCTGAGCATCAGTAACCGCAGCAATGATCAGCTTGACGACATCATCGCGGTGAATCCAGGAAAACCATTGCTTGCCGCTACCGATCGGCCCGCCCACAAATGCACTAAATGGTGCTAGCATCTTGCCCAGTGCCCCGCCATTTTCGCCTAAGACAATCCCTAATCGCAGGATTACCACGCGAGTACCGCTAGCACTAGTGGCTTGGGCGGCGGCTTCCCATTCAGTGCAGACTTGAGCGAGAAAATCCGTTCCGGCGGGACTACTTTCATCGAACTTACTCGTCTCGCTGGTGCCATAATAGCCGATCGCCGAGGCGTTAACCAGAACTGTGGGCTTAACTGTAGCTTGGGCGATTGCTTCGACAATTTTCTCAGTGCCAATTTTGCGGCTTTCCAGCATTACCCGCTTTTGGGCTGGTGTCCAGCGTTTTTCAGCAATTGGTTCACCAGCTAAATTAACGACGGCATCGCAACCAGAAATTACTGCTTGCCACTCGCCAGATTTGAGGGGGTTGTAGCCGACGATCTCTGCTTGGGGAAAACGGTTGCTTGCTTGTTGGGGACTCCGAGTCAAAATTACGATTTGATGTCCCTGTGCTTGGAGTTGTTCGACTAATCGACTGCCAACAAATCCAGTAGCTCCCGCGATCGCAATCTTCATGCTTTATTTAACTAATACTTACTCCTTTAAATTTTCGCACTTATCTCTGAGATTTTCTACCGTACCCGACAAGCGGCGATCCCACTTTGGGTTTGCGATCCTTGAAATCCGGCTAGTACGGCTTGCGCGCGTTGTTTTGGTGTACCGTGGTGTTGGCGATTGTTGTACTCGTAGTCACCTACTTGATAAGCGATCGCGGCGATTTCTTTGATATCATCGAGGTCGAAAGTCACATCTGGCATCGCCCCCATATAGTAACCAGCCATACAATCAGCCTGAAGTTCGAGTTGAGTCACATTTCTGATCCGCGTATTTCCCATCACCTGAACGGCGTGAGCATACTCATGGGCAAGGATATATGC
This sequence comes from Chamaesiphon sp. OTE_75_metabat_567, assembly GCA_031387965.1. Classification (GTDB taxonomy): domain Bacteria; phylum Cyanobacteriota; class Cyanobacteriia; order Cyanobacteriales; family Chamaesiphonaceae; genus Chamaesiphon. The sequence goes on along the minus strand of JANNDQ010000209.1, from coordinate 4,714 downwards.
CAATGCCGCATCCCCATATTCATAAGCCATTCTGATATGTTGCTGGGTAATGTAGATGGTATTATTGCGCGGACAATACAAGCTACCACCGATTCTACCGCACGGGCTGGATGTACCATTGCGGACATTCCATCTGACTCTGGGATTGGCTCTAGTTGCGTCTACCCGCCCTAATCCTTGATATACAGCGTTCAACACTACTTCTGGCTCCAATTCAGCGGCTTGAGTTGGAATATAAGTAGCAACAGTGGTGATGATCGCAATGCTGAAGCGAGTAAGAAATTTCCCCAGGTTCATAAGATTAGGCTTTAGGGTTTAGGTATTAGGTATTAGGTATTAGGTATTAGGCTTTAGGAAATAAATGATCTATCTCATCTAGATGAGATAGATCATTTATCAGGAATTGAGATTAGAACCTAAAGCCTAGAGCTTAAAGCCTAAAGCCTATTCCTAAGAATAAACTCAGCGATCGCGAGATCCACTGGAGTGGTAATTTTGAGGTTGGTTTCTTCGCCGGGAACGATGGTGACTGGCAGATGGCATTTTTCAAATAATGCCGCATCATCAGTTACTTCCCAGCCGAGAATTCGCCCCTGTTCATGACAGGCTTTGAGTAGTTTTACTTCAAAACCTTGCGGTGTTTGAGCTGCCCAGAGGTTGGCTCGATCGGGTGTATCGACCACAATCCCAGCCGTATCAACAATTTTGATTGTATCCTTGACTGTAACAGCTGCAATTAGTCCCGGACAGGTTTTCAGCATATTAGCGCATCGATCGAATAAGTTTGGTGTTGCTAAACACCTCGCCCCATCGTGAATTAATACTCGCTCAGCCCCGTCTGGTAGCGCTTGCAAGCCGTTGTAAACTGATTCTTGTCGGGTGGAACCACCCTGAATAAATTGGACGGGTTTAGATAGAGATATGTTGCCGATGATTCCTTCGAGATCCGATCGATCTTCGGGCTGATCGATGATCCCGATCCATTCGATCGAATCTGCTTGTTCGGCAGCGATGAGTGTCCAAGCCAATAATGGCTTGTCCAGAAGGGTGATCAGAAGCTTGTTGCGGTTGCTTCCCATCCGTTTTCCCATCCCAGCTGCCGGAATTAATAAGTGCATCTTTTTAGGCTAGGGAAGTGATGGCTGTTGAAAATGAGTATAGACAATTTTAGACAACCTGCGGATTAATTCTGGCCCAGCGGGATCGTTGTGGGGGCGTTTGACGAGAACTGCGGCGATGTAGTGTTTCCCTGAGGGTAGCTCGATCGATCCCACATCGGCTACAAGCTTACCAATATCACCAGTTTTGTGAGCAATTTTTGCACCTGATCCCAAGCCTTTGGGCAGCATGGTGTTGCGACTGGTTTTGCTCATCATGCTCAGAATTTGCAGCCGTGAAGCTGGTGAGACAATTTTACCGCGATTCTCCACAAGAGCAAGCTCTCCGCCAACAATTGCCAGCATTGATCGACTGAGTTCGCCAGCAGTAGTAGTATTTGTCCCGGCAAGATCGGGCAGTGGCTGATTAATGGTAGTGACTGTGAGTCCCCACTGGCGAAAGCGCTGATTTAGAGCTGTTTTCCCACCTAATCGATTGATCAGTAGATTTGTGGCGGTATTATCACTGATCGTCATCATCTTCGTGGCAGCAACCAGAACACTAACCTTTGTACCAGGTTTTTTCGCTTGTAAATCTCCTGAACCCCCGCCAATCGCCTGTTGAGTGATGGTGAGATCTTCGGTTAGTTGGACTTTCCCCATATCGACATCTTGAAATAGCGCAATTAAAATCGGCAACTTAATCGTACTGGCAGCGGGTAATACCTGATCGGCTCCAAGTTGAGTATATTCGCCGCTATCGATCTCGACAAATAGATAACTTGGATTTAATTTATTGTTTTTGGCGATCACCTGTTGGAGTTGTCGATCGAGCTGAGGGTTAGCGACAGTCAGCTTGAGCTGATCGATCTTGGGCACTGGTACTGGCGGATCTACTTTGCTTGCCAGCGGCTGTTTGGGTGGATTTATGACTGAAATTGTCGTGCCCGCGATCGCACTCAGCCCCAATCCACAAATAATTAGCCGCACCAGTTTAATCGACAGCGGCACAGATTTATAACTTTTTGCTGCTTGCTGCTGGCGGGATGTTCTCAGTGGAGATTTCAGCTTAGTTTTGCGCTTGGCACTGGAGGAATTTACAGCCATTTGCCTATTCTTTCCCCAATGCTTGGGATCTTTGTGCTGCGGCGATCACAGCTTCTATCAATGCCGATCGAAAGCCTGCTTGTTCTAACTTAGCAACTCCGGCAATAGTTGTCCCGCCCGGACTAGTCACGCGATCCTTCAATTGAGCGGGGTGGATCTTCGACTGATTTAGTAGCTGTGCTGTACCGAGAACGGTCTGTAAGGCGAGTTGATCGGCAATTCCACGCGGCAGACCTGCGGCTACGCCTCCATCGGCTAGAGCCTCGATCGCGATCGCCACATAAGCAGGCCCAGAACCCGATAATCCAGTTACGGCATCCATCAATGATTCGGCAACTGTTGCAACTTCGCCAACGGATTGGAAAAGTTGCTTTGCCAGCTCCAACTGTGCAGCTGAAACATATGTTCCCGCAGCAATCGCCGTCATCCCCATCCCGACAGTTGCGGGAGTATTGGGCATCGCTCGGATCACAGCTCGATCGGGAAATGCCCGCTCTAACTGGGCAATACTCACACCTGCGAGGATCGAAATCACTAATTGGTGCGGATGTGGGTGAGATAACTCAGCGACAACTTTATCAAAAATTTGAGGCTTGATTGCCAATAATAATACTGGAGCCATTGCCGCCAGCTGGTTGTCTCCAGTTACCTGAACACCATACTGCTGTTGCAGCGATTCCCGTTGGGTGAGGGTAGGTTCACTAATCAAGATATCGGCACTTTGGTAAGTGCCGCACTGCATTAGGCGGGATACAATTGCTGTACCCATTACCCCGCCACCAATTACACCTAGTTTGACAGACATATATTACTACTCGTGCCGACAGAAAGCTCTAAAATCTGTCGTAGCCCTTGTTCGATTCAGTTACTGAGCAACTTGAATCTGGTCATTATTCCACGCTGGTTGGCTGGAACGACTGCTCCGAGCGGTGGGAGTCACTGGTGCCTGACGATCGACAGCATCATGAACCACACTGTTGGAGTTGGTAACTTGGACACAATTTGGCGTGAATAGGAAAATATTATCACCAATCCGTTCGTAGTGACCGTCGATCGCGTAAGTACCACCAGCCACAAAATCTACCGATCTTTGGGCTTCTTCTTGCCGGATCAAGGTCATATTGAGGATCACCGACTTGCGATGGCGCAGTGCATCAATCACTTGCGGCATCTCTTCAAACGATCGGGGTTCGATTAAGATCATTTCTGATACTCCGTGCATAATCCCAGGCATCCCTACCACGTTATTGATCTTACTAGCATTCCGAGTCTCTCCAAGTGTCCGACGGGGAATTCGCCGTTCTTCTTCTACTGCCTGAGGGCTTGACGCTTCTGGCTGATTGTACTGCCCGCTGTAGGCATCATCATCAGTTTCGTCATACTCATATTCTTCCTCATTCAAGCCCATGAAATCTTTGAATTTGTCTAAAACGTTCACGTTAAAACTACTCCTGCGCCCTGTTGGATAGATGCTTTGTAACTATGAAATACTGCCTAGTTATTCTTCAAACGCTAATTTAGAGCCGCAATTGCAACAAGTAACTTGCTGCGATCTCAGCTACATCAGCTCTACGAGTGTAAAGAGACCAAACCGAATCGATCGGGTCACAACAATACACGGGTATTGCCTAATCCATTTGAGAATAATATCACGGAAACTCAAAATATTAAGAGAATCTGACTAGAATCTAATTTCCTAATATTTGTGTGCATTGTAGCTTAGCTACGCCATTAGGCTTAGAACAGCTAGTGATTTTTCAACCTTTTGCAGCTCGATTGCCGATCAACGTAGTAGAAAATGCTGATTACAGTAAGTTAGCATGAATTTGTCGTACATTGCAGGGAATGGGCTGGAATGTACAGTTTTCGCTTGAACTCGCCTAGATAAACTTGGCTGCTAGGGCGAAAACAAATTGCTTGATACAATTTGAAAATCTTAGTTAAGAAGAAATTAGCTCTGGCTAAATCAACGGAGTTAATTAATATCAATTAAATAAAGTACTCGAAAATCAGATTTTTAAGATATTTGTGCATTGGTATCTATAAGATATACTGAGACACTCACTCCAAGTCACGAAAAATGATGCTTCCGAGTCGAATAATCGTCGCACCCGCAGCAAGTGCTGGTAAGTAGTCTCCAGACATGCCCATTGACAACTCAGATAGTTGGAGCTTCGCTCCAGGTTCCTTGCTAATCTGAACACCGAGATCGCGTACCTGCTCGAATACTTGCTGGGCTTGAGCAGTGTTGACACCTAGCGGTAAAATTGTCATCAAACCGCTAATTTTGAGCTGTTGACAACAAGCGACCTCCGGTAATTCTGCTAGCAGCTCTGGAATCGTCCAACCGTACTTATCAGGATCTGGCAATACTTTGACTTGCAGACAGATCTTGGGGCTAGTTGCTAATTCCGCAGCAACTCGATCTATTTGCTGTAATAATTTGAGACTATCAACAGAATGAATCCAGTCAAAGATTTGAACAGCTTTGCGTACCTTATTTCCTTGTA
>JANNDQ010000164.1:0-2185 GCA_031387965.1 Chamaesiphon sp. OTE_75_metabat_567 | reverse complement strand
GCACAACTTTGATGTGGCAGTTCACCAATTGCCCGAAAGAATCGATCGTATTCACAATAGCCTGGTAAGTATTGCCCTGACTGCACTTTTCCAGCGAGGATTGATTCGACGTTATCGAAGATCAACAGGCAGCGATTGGCTCTGAGACAGGAGATCGTCAATTCAATCCGTCCTTCTGCTGTATCTGGCAACTCCAATGGCTGTAGGCTCAAACACTGGAGTAAATCGGCACAGAGTTCTGCCACAGTCGGCGCATTGAGCAGAGAACGCCAGATCGACCGATCGAATTTGGACTCCAACTGATGCGCGATCTCCCACACCAATCGCGTTTTACCGATCCCGCCCATTCCCACTACCAAAATCAACCGACAGCGTTCTGACAAACACCAATCAGTCAGCAGCGCAATTTCAGCTGTACGTCCGTAGAAGCGATCTTCAACTCCCAGACTCACGTCACCCCAATCACTGGAATTTGCTTGAAGATCGGCACGAGATTCAATCCGATCGACAGCTAAATCTATTGCTGGCTGTCGCGTGTACCACCACAATAGCACTGCTGCTAAACTCTTTTTCGTCACTTTTTGGTCTAATCTCTGGCTCAGAGATTGCCACAATTGAGCACCAGCTTCTTTGACATAGCTAAGTTGATATTTACCCGAACGCGCACTATCGACAGGAGCAATTAGTTCATTTGGTTCAGATTGGAGCTGAAATCTTCCAGGCAGCACCTCTGTTTCAGTTGCTGCGATGATTTCTTGATAGGTACTTCCGGCGATGACTCCCCGCACAATTTGGATCTGGATCGTATTTAGGCGTTTAGGAGCCAAAACTGTCTCAATGATCGCAATAGCTCGATCTGCATCCATATTTAAGAGCCGATCCTAGATTGATTCCTTACAGAGATCCTACCTGATACCCTACTTTTTCCATACCTTTCTATCTATTAACTAGCTATTTGATGTGCTAGATTAAAACTACAGAGTGTTTGTGTTCAACTTTTGATTTTTTGGCAAGATTTCATCAATTGAAGTTATCTCCCCAACTAATCAGCCCTGAAAATCATTGGTCCTAAGCTGGATCGATCGAGTATGTTCAGGGGTTTTTTATGTCAAAATCTGAGCCTGATTTCACCGTTAGAGCCGTATCAAAGCCTGATTTCGATACCGAGTAATTCCATCCACTAGTTCGGGAAACCGCACACAGATTGCTCGAAATCTGTTTAGCACTCCTAGCAATAGAGTGCTAAATTTTGGAAGAGATGATTACAAAAAAATAATATGGCAAAAATTATAGCGTTTAACGAAGAATCCCGTCGGGCGCTGGAACGGGGTGTCAATGCTCTGGCGGATGCCGTTAAGATTACCCTAGGTCCAAAAGGACGCAACGTCCTCCTAGAAAAGAAATATGGCGCACCGCAGATTGTTAACGATGGGATTACCGTCGCTAAAGAGATTGAGCTATCCGATCCGCTCGAAAATGCTGGCGCAAAACTGATTCAAGAAGTTGCTGCCAAGACTAAAGATTTAGCTGGAGACGGCACCACTACCGCAACCGTCCTCGCTCAAGAAATGATTCGCGAAGGCTTGAAAAACGTTGCAGCGGGTAGCAATCCGATCGGGATCAAGCGCGGCATGGACAAGACGGTGACGATGCTGGTCGCCGAGATCGCCAAACTAGCTAAACCCGTCGAAGGTAAGGGTATCGCCCAAGTTGCTTGTGTCTCAGCTGGCAATGATGTGGAAGTCGGTGAAATGATTTCCGCTGCCATGGATCGAGTCACCAAAGATGGGGTGATCACGGTTGAAGAATCCAAATCCCTTACCACTGAACTTGAAGTAGTCGAAGGGATGCAGATCGATCGTGGCTATCTCTCACCCTATCTAGTTACCGATCAAGAGCGGATGGTGGTTGAGTTTGATGATGCGCTGATCCTGATTACCGATCGCAAAATTGGTTCGATCCAAGATTTAGTCCCTATTCTCGAAAAAGTTGCCCGCGCAGGCAAACCACTGCTGATCATCGCTGAGGATCTCGAAGGCGAAGCTCTGGCTACCCTGGTCGTCAATAAAGCCCGTGGTGTCCTGAGTGTAGCAGCAATTAAAGCGCCTAGCTTCGGCGATCGTCGCAAAGCAATGCTCCAAGATATCGCGATCCTGACAGGTGGGCAGATGATTTCCGAAGAAAT
>JANNDQ010000159.1:0-2504 GCA_031387965.1 Chamaesiphon sp. OTE_75_metabat_567 | reverse complement strand
TCAATATTTTCCCGAACTGATAACCAAGGCAGCAGTGAATAGTTCTGAAAGACTACCATCCGATCGGGGCCAGGTTCGGTAACTTCTCGCCCTTCGACAATTACGCCGCCAGCTGTCGCTCGATCGAGTCCAGCAATCATGTTCAATAAAGTTGATTTCCCACAGCCAGAATGCCCAACCAATGATACAAATTCACCCTGCTTAATTTCCAGCTCAACATTTTTCAGCGCTACATATCTTCCACCATTAGCCAGCGGAAACACCTTATCTACATGGTCGATTTGAACAAACATCTTAGTTAGTGAATGGTGGATGGTGAATGGTGAGCGGTGAATAATAAATAATGAATAGTAGCTAAGGCATCGTACCAATAACCTAATCCTGTAAATCCTCTAATCCTCTAAATCCCGATCATTTTTTATCTTCGGCAACAATCTTAGAACCAACAAAGACGACCAATAAATCTAGTAAATAGCCAACAACACCAACGTAAACTAGGGCTAAGATGATCCGATCGAGATAAGCGTTATTATAAGAATCCCAGATGAAAAAGCCAATCCCCACGCCACCAATCAGCATCTCTGCGGCAACAATTGCCAACCACGATAAACCAAGCCCAATCCGCAATCCAGTAAAGATATATGGTAATGTAGCAGGCAATAAAATCTTGAAAAAGTAAGTGGTATTAGAAAGTTTTAAAACTCGCTTAATATTTACATAGTCCTGCGGAATCTGCTGTACGCCAACTGTGGTATTGATTAAGATTGGCCAGACCGCAGTAATGAAAATCACAAAGTATGCTGCTGAACCATTATCCTTGAGGGCTGCTAGCGATAAAGGTAGCCAAGCCAACGGTGGAATCGTTCTCAGGATTTGAAAAATTGGATTCAAAGCACTGTATAGAATCTTGTTAGAGCCGATTAAAATTCCAAGTCCAACTCCAACAACTGTAGAGAAGAAAAATCCAACAAATACCCGCTGTAAACTAGCCCAAACTTGAACACCTAATCCCTTGGAGTTTCCTTCATTATTAAAGAACGGGTTGATAATAAATGGGTCCCAAGAGTCGCGAATAATTTGAATTGGTCCTGGCAATCCTTGCGAACCAATTGGACATAAAATTTGCCACACTACTAGAAAAATTAATAGTGCAACTATTGGAGGTGCAAAACTTCTGATTTGTTTTCTCACCCAAGGATTACTAAACCCTTGTCGATTCTTACTTAACTTTTGAGCGCTGATTGCCATAATTATTCGATCCAATTATACGGTTGAATATTTGTAAATACGTAATAATAAATATTTATTTCATTTAGTAGGGTGGGCACTGCCCACCATATAGGTTTTACGCAATTTCTATCTAATAAATATTTGCACTCAGCTACTTAGGTAGTATCTAGTCGTAGGTTGGGTTGCGGATGCAATCGCGCTGAGGTTCCCTCAGCGTGCGTTGCACCAAGCAGAAGAATGAAACTCAACATTTATATGATGCCGCAACATTAACCGGTAGGGACGGTGCCTTCTGCCCGCCCTCTAAAGATTACGGTTCTCACTTAGGATTGCCGTAGTTAGTTTAGGCTTTCTTGATCTTGAGTGATTTGAGATAGTCTTCTGGTTTTTCAGGGTCGAACTTCACTCCATCAAAGAAGGTTTCTACTCCTCTCGATGTACTAGTCGGGATTTGAGCAGCATCAATTTTTAATGCTGTTGCGGCTTCCTTCCATAAATCTTCACGGTTGACTTTTTTGACCATTTCTTTGGCTTTCACAAAGTCAGTGGGAATATTACCCCAACGCATATTCTCAGTGAGGAACCACATGTCATGACTTTGATAAGGGTAGGAAGCGTTATCTGCCCAGAACTTCATTGCCTGAGGGAATTTATCGACCTTTCTACCATCGCCATAATCGATCGTACCTTGAGTTCTGGGTAAAATATCTTCGACCTTTACGTCAAACCACTGAGGGGCAGCAATAATTTTGCACATTTCAGCGTGATTTTCTGGCTTGTCACACCACTGTTGAGCTTCCAGTACTGCCATCAAGATTGCTTTAGCAGCTTTAGGATTTTTGTCTACCCAATCTTGACGCATTGCCAAGGCTTTTTCGGGGTGATCTTTCCACATTTCCCCAGTTACAAATGCAGTGTAGCCTAGTTTCTGGTTTACTAATCTACCATTCCAAGGTTCACCCACACAGAAAGCTTCCATACTGCCAGTTTTCATATTGGCAACCATTTGAGGTGGTGGAACTGGGACAACAGCGACATCCTTGTTTGGATCTACACCATTAGCGGCTAACCAATACCGCATCCATAGATCGTGCGTACCACCAGGGAAAGTAATTGCTACTTTCACATCAGCCTTGCCTCCAGATTTTGCTTTAGCAATTGCACCTTTGAGACCATCACCTTTGAGTTGGACTTTAGAATCTTTGTAGGCATTAGCAATCGAAATTGCCTGACCATTGGTATTCAACCTAGCCAAAATGTACATCGGGACAGGC
>JANNDQ010000132.1:0-2949 GCA_031387965.1 Chamaesiphon sp. OTE_75_metabat_567 | reverse complement strand
GCGGGAACTGAGCAGACTTAGCAACTGGCCCCAGGAAGACGAGAATTGCTAGGAGTGCGGCTAACCCACCGCTAATTGCGCCAGATCCGACTAATTCTTGCAGTCTGTCGCCGATGATCTGAAAGTCGAAGCTACCAGTTGCCCAGTAGAGTCCGAGCATCCCTAGCAGTAGTCCAAAATCGCCGACGCGGTTCGTGACAAAGGCTTTTTGACAGGCATCGGCTGCGCCTTTGCGATCGTACCAAAAGCCAATCAGCAAGTAGGAACACATGCCGACTAGTTCCCAGAAGATATATACCTGAACGAGGTTAGGGCTGATCACCAAGCCCAACATCGAGGAGCTAAACAGGCTCAAGTAAGCATAAAATCTGACGTAGCCTGGATCGTGAGACATATACCCGTGGGTATAGATCATCACTAACATCGCGACTGTGGTGACGATCACTAGCATCAACGATGTGAGATGATCGATCGTGTAGCCCATGTTGAGGTGAAAGTTGCCCGCAGCTGCCCACTCAAAGGATTGAATATAGGTAGGATGTCCTTGATATTGGCTAACGAGGAGGGCGCAGGACATGGTCAATGCTGCGCCCATGAGGGAGATAATTAGAACTGCGTTAAGTTCTCGCAGTCCATTGGTAAATTTATTTAGTGAGATTAGTCCTAGTCCGACTAGCATCGCCCCAGCAAGGGGAAACACTGGAATCAACCAGGCGTAATCGTATAGTGTTTCCATATATGTTGATGTCTAAGGATCGATGGCTGGTTGTTTAGCTAGTATTCCCGATATCTAGCGATTGAGCAAAGCTCACACTCGGTGAACGGTTTTGCGATAAGCAATTATACCGATATCTACCAGTGCTATCTTATCGCGATTCTGCCAAGCAGAGGCTCAGAGGAAGGAGGTGATCCAGAACTTCTACCAGCCAACTAGATCATTTTTTACCAAAGCCGATTTCTGTTGCCAAGCATTTCGTAAAATCTGCTCGTAATTTAGCCTCATCAAGATCTCGCCCGATGAAGACTAGCTCATTTTTACGTTGCTCATCAGCCCGCCACTCACGATCGGGTTTACCATCAAATAGCATATGTACGCCCTGAAATACAAACCGATTATTTTGTCCTTGGATGTTTAAAATCCCCTTCATCCGAAAGATGTTTGGGCCTTGATTTGGTAATAGATCGCTGAGCCAATCATTGATTTTGTCAATATCCATCGCACCAGCCAAAACTAATGCGATCGATTTCACTGATTCATCATGGACGTGAGCTTCTTCGCCCAAAAAATCAGGATCGATCGTCAGGGCGTGAGATAAATCGAAGCCACCAACTTCTAAAACTGCATCCATATTCACTTGAGCATTTTCAGTCCGATAGATTTTGGCGATCGCATTCATGCTGCGAATTTTACGTTCGAGTTCGTCTAATTCAGCGACAGTAACTAAATCAGTTTTATTCAACAAAATTGTATCGGCAAATGCAATCTGCTCTTGCGCTTCATCTGCATCCCAGTGAAGTTGGATATGCTTGGCATCTACGACAGTTACTACTGCATCTAAGTGAGTATGCAGTTGGACATCTTCATCAACGAAAAAAGTTTGAATTACCGGAGCTGGATCTGCTAGCCCAGTGGTTTCAATTACTAAATGGTCGAATTTATCGCGCCGCCGCATCAGCTTATCAATGATTCGGACTAAATCACCACGCACAGTACAACAAATACAGCCATTATTCATCTCGAAAATTTCTTCATCGGTACTGACAACTAGTTGATTATCAATCCCAATCTCACCAAATTCATTCACAATTACGGCTACTTTCTTACCATGCTCGTAGGTCAGAATATGATTGAGTAAGGTGGTTTTTCCTGCCCCTAAATATCCTGTCAGGACAGTAACTGGAACTGTGGCGTTGGTGGGATGATCTAAAGTATTTACCATAAGTGTTTTACCCTTGTGAGTGAATTAGCAAATCGACAACTGTCTCTGGGAATCTGTGTGAGATGAATCTAACTGGGTGTCAACCTACAAGTCTAATTGACAGTCAGCTGCTTTAGCCTTTAGAATAACTTTAATTATGACGATAACGATTCTCATTCTATCATCAATTCGTTAGATAGACTCTGTTCCTCACACATGACTCGATCGCGAACCCGCCGACAATTTACCAATTTAACCTTACAATCGTGAAAATTAGCCCTCGTCGCCTAGAATCAAAACATCCACTGCGTTTTAACTGGATTGTCTCATCACTACTGACACTGGGAATGCTAACTGGATGCGGTACCTCGACGACTAAACAACCTACAGCAGCAATCCCCACCGCCACGGAAACTCCAGCCACAGCCCCAGCTGCAAGTACAGATAGCAGCCCGAAAGTAATTGTGACGAATACTGTATTGTGCGACTTGACCAAACAAATTGCAGCTACCACTGTAAATGTAGTGTGCTTGCTTGCGCCTGGCAGCGACCCTCACGTTTACAAATTGACACCAGCAGCCAGACAATCGATCGAGGACGCTAAACTAGTCTTGTATGGGGGCTACGACTTCGAGCCAGAGATAATTAAAGCGATTAAGGCAACATCGAACCCAGCACTCAAAGTAGCCGTACATGAGGTTGCAGTACCGCAGCCCCAGAAATTTGAAGAAGACGGTAAAAGCACGACAGATCCGCACGTTTGGCACAATGCCCAGAATGGTATCAAAATTGCTGAAACGATCGAGGCTAATCTAGAGAAATTAGTTCCCGCACAAGCAGCAATTTACAAGCAAAATACTCAGAAATTAACAGCAGAAATCGGACAACTCGATACTTGGATTAAATCACAAATAAATACGATTCCTACTGCTAAAAAAGTGTTATTTACCACCCATGATGCTTTGGGGTATTACTCCAAAGCTTATGGAATTCCAGTTGATGCTTTAGAAGGATTGAGTACAGAAGAAAA
>JANNDQ010000130.1:0-4191 GCA_031387965.1 Chamaesiphon sp. OTE_75_metabat_567 | reverse complement strand
TGGAAAATCCGCATTGGGGCATGAGCTTATTGCCCTTCATGAAGACCATGATTTTATTTTCGCTGATTAGTTTACCGATCTGTTCTGCTGCTGGCGTTGTCATATTTTTATTAAATAGTAGTAACTGGATATCTTCAGTTTAGGCGAATCGATCTAGCGTCGGGTTAGATGCCTAGTTCTCCGCTTGCCACGTTGCTGGAGTATAGGTTTTGAGTGCGAGAGCATGAATTGCTCCGCTTGCCATTGCTTCACTCACGGCACCATAAACCAACTGATGTTGCTGAATCAAGGACTTCCCTTCAAACTGGGTGGAAACTACTACGGCTTGGTAATGATCCCCACCACCTGTGAGATCGGTAATTTGGACGATTGCTTCAGGAATGCCTGCTTCAATCGCGGCTTTGACTTGACTAGGAGTAATCGCGCTCATCTGAAATTAGGGATTATGAATTGGAAACTGTAGCTAATTGTACCCAGCGAAATACGCGATCGCCGCCCAATTCAATCACAACTTTGACGCGGGGATCGATCGTCGGTAGGTCGGCTAAATAAGCTAATTCTTGACTGGACAATACTTGACCATCGACGATCCACAGCACCAAACCTTTTGAGGTGGGGAGGAGGTGGGCGAGATAGGTATCCAGCATCGGCGGGATATAATAGGTGCGAATTTCTTTTTTGCCAACGTGAGCAGGACGGACCCCATGCACTCCAGTCAAATAGGCACTGAGATCGCCTAAACCTCTGGCAGAGATCCGCATACTTTCATAGCCAGTCGCCCTAAGTCGGCGTTGATAGCGACCTTCATACCCACCTTCTAGGGGGGCATATACGCCCAGTGCTCCAGCTTGCTCTAGATCGCGAATAAATGGTTTACCAGTCGTAATTAGTGGCATTTCGACATCCTTGTGACAGCGATCGATGGTGTGTTTCGATCGCTAGTTTGAATAAATTAAGCATGGTTGAGGCAGTCTATCCTCCAAATAATTATCTCACATCTCGGTAGTCTGGGGTTAGCTAGGTAATGATATTAACGCCATCGTAGACGAGGGCGCGGAGTTCGCCCCGATCGCCAAATTCGATCGCCGAGGGTTTGGGAGTCAAAATCGTGATATTGTCGAATGCCCAGCAGCAGCCGCAGGATTTGGCTAGCTCGATCAAGAGTTGAATCTGGGGAATATCGATCCCAATTTGGTGGAAATAGTCAAAGTAGCTGAGATAGGCAACCCGATAATCTTGCATCGCTGCTGGCAAGGATAATGGATCGAGCAGCGGATAACTTTTTTTGATTTCGGACATAGAAACCTGATTTAAAAAGTCTCCGAGTGGATCGAAGGCAATAGTTTGCTGTTCCCCAATTAATTGGGCACGAGGATTAGCGCAAGCTTTGACCACATCAATAAATTTCGGGTCGATTTGAGCTTCGATTGCCCGATCGCAGCCGTCGCAGATTTGATGGAGAATGGTGTCCCCTACATCTACTAAATCTGGTCGATCGATTAATATTTTCATCGCTGTGAGCGGATTCTCTGTCCACAAAATCCGCGATTGCGCCAATCCTGCATAGCGATAACAATCATTGATCGCCGTTTCTGCTCGTTCGCGATCCGTCGTTCGATCTGCGAGAATTTTCTCCCATTTCACTCTATTCTGGGGAATAAAATCTACTTCTAGTTTGGCTAATTTCCGGCTCTGAGTTGGTACCTTTGCTAAGTATTGAGCTAGAGACTCATCTGGGGCTGACTTGAGCGGCAGATTAATGGATGATGACATATTAGTTTTAGCTATAGTTAAGTTAGGCTTGATTTCGAGTCTAGCTCACAGCTACAATCACAACTAGAATGTAGCGTTGACGATTACCTAACGGTAGGCTGCCCCAACAAGCTAGATGAACACTGCCAACTGGCGATCGCTAGACTTATTTAAAGTATTTGCATTATTACAAATAATAGCGATAATCTGACCGTCAAGATCGATTTTTACTGCGAAGGTTTAGGCGTTAGCATCGCCAGTAATACTGATGCCTGAATTCTAGCCAGAGATTCAAGCGATCGGCATGGTCTATTTGGCTGATTTGGGTTAGCGATAGGATTGCAAATGATGACGATCACCAATAATGACAAACATCTGCTCCGCCGTCAGTTTCTCGATCAGCGCCAAGCTTTATCAGCACCAAATTGGCGATCCCAGAGTGACATGCTTTGCACTGAGCTGCTAAACTGCCCTCAATTTAGCAGTGCGCAAACAATTCTCGCCTATCACAGCCATCGCCAAGAGCCAGACCTCGATTATTTATTTAGACACACTGACAAACATTGGGGATTGCCGCGATGTGTGGGTAAAGATCTGCTCTGGCATAGCTGGGCGGCTGGTGTACCGCTGCTCACTGGAGCTTACGGTATTTTAGAACCCGATCCAGCAGCACCGCTGCTAGACCCCTCAATCGTCGATTTAATCCTAGTTCCGGCGGTGGCGATCGATCGATCGGGCTATCGCCTAGGCTACGGTGGTGGCTATTACGACAGACTGCGGGCAGATCCAAGCTGGCGCAAGATTCCGACAATCGGAATCTTGTTTGAGGCTGCTTATGTCGAGACACTGCCGATCGATCCGTGGGATCTACCTTTGGATGGCGTTTGCACAGAATTAGAGATAACTACTTTCTTCCCAGTAGTAGATTAGCAACTTAGGTTGCTACCATTTATCTCTTAATTATGACAGATAGACCCGATTACCTCCGGTAGGCTATTGCTGGGGCAAACGCTCCGCTACCGCCAACGATAGACATAGCGTGTTGGTAAGCTCGTGCTGCCCTTAGTAACACGCCCTACGATTCTTGCTAAAGCCTAAAGCCTAACCCCTAAAGCCTGACCCTGATACAATAGGGTAGTTGTATTCAAGTGACGGACTCGTGATCGAACGCTATACTCTGCCTGAAATGGGCGAAATTTGGACAGATGCTTATAAATTTCAAACCTGGCTGCAAGTAGAAATTGCTGTTTGTGAAGCCCAGGCTGAACTGGGACATATTCCGCAAGCCGCTGTTGATGAAATCAAGGCTAAGGCTAAATTTGATGTCGATCGCATTTTAGAAATTGAAGCTGAAGTCCGTCACGATGTGATCGCATTTTTGACGAATGTTAATGAACATGTGGGTGCAGCAGGGCGATATATTCATCTAGGAATGACCAGCTCTGATGTCCTCGATACCGCCTTGGCGCTGCAAATGGTAGCGAGTACCGATGTGTTGCTGAGCCGATTAGAAGAGACGATTCAGGCGATTCGCTATCAGGCGCAACAGCACCGCAATACGGTGATGATCGGACGTTCCCACGGGATTCATGCCGAACCGATTACATTTGGCTTTAAATTAGCGGGCTGGCTGGCAGAAATGCTCCGCAATCGCGATCGATTAGTCCGAGTGCGCCAGACGATTGCCGTCGGCAAGATTTCGGGTGCTGTCGGTACCTACGCAAATATCGAACCACGGGCGGAAGCGATCGCTTGTCAGAAGCTAGGACTGACTCCAGACACCGCTTCCACCCAAGTTATCTCCCGTGATATCCATGCAGAATTTGCCCAAGTCCTCGCCCTAATTGGTGCCAGTATTGAGCGGTTCGCCGTTGAGATTCGCAACCTCCAAAAAACCGATGTCCTAGAAGTGGAAGAATACTTCTCCAAAGGGCAAAAAGGCTCCTCAGCCATGCCCCACAAACGCAACCCAATCCGTTCGGAACGCTTGACTGGGATGGCGCGGATCTTGCGCGGAAATGCGATCGCTGCCCTAGAAAACGTCGCCCTCTGGCACGAACGCGACATCTCTCATAGTTCGGTAGAACGAGTCTGTATGCCCGACTCCTGCATCATCACCCACTTCATGTTGGTCGAAACCACCAACCTGATCAAAAATCTGCTGATCTACCCCGAAAACATGGCGCGAAACCTCAACTGCTATGGTGGCGTAGTCTTCAGCCAAGGCGTATTACTAGCCCTAGTGGGGAAAGGACTCGATCGAGAAGTAGCATACTCGATCGTCCAATCTAATGCAATGGCAGTCTGGAACACAACAGGCGGCGACTTCCACAAATTAACCGCCAGTGACCCCCGCGTGACAGAGCATCTCACCCCAGCCGAGATCGAGCACTGTTTCGATCCCACCCAACATCTCAAGCACTTAGACGAGATTTATCA
>JANNDQ010000098.1:0-6562 GCA_031387965.1 Chamaesiphon sp. OTE_75_metabat_567 | reverse complement strand
AACCTCAAAAATTGATTGAGTCAGATCGACTCCATAGATAAAACCATCGGGGGAATGCTGTCCAGCAATTACAAAGTGACCAATCTCTTCATCAAGATTTGCCAGGACAATTTGAGTTTTGGTATGGAAACTAGCCGCTAGTACTTCATTATTAATCTCAGCTTTGATCAGTCGATCAAGACAATCAAAGATTTCAAATAAGAGTGATTCTAATTTGCGATCGAATGGTAAATCTGGATGATTGAGCACCCGAAAAATATCCTCGATCTGGTGAGCCAACATCCCAATTTCTTCCAACCCCAGACTCGCCGCACCACCCTTGATTGAGTGAGCCGCCCGCAATAAACTATTGACCTTTGCCGCACTGCGATCGACACTCAAAGTCACCAGTTCAGTTTCGATCGTCTGCAACATCTTGGGCACTTCCAAGCTGAACAATTGATAAACTCGATCGCGTAATTCTGGGTCGATGTACATGGGCTTTAGGCTTTAGGTGGGAGGGAGGCTTTACTCGATCGTAAATTGACCAACATTCTTCTGGAGTTCCTGCGCGAGTTTGAGTAGATCTTGGAATGAGGCTTGGACGTTATCGGCGCGGGTGGAAGTTTTGGTGGCGATGCTGGCAACTCGATCGATACTTTGGGTCACTTGAGTCGAGTCTTCGGCTTGAACTAGAGCAGCTTGAGCGATCGATTCGACGAGTAGACCGATTTTTGCACCCATATCGGCAATCCGATCAAGACTCAAGCGAGTTTCATCAACTAGCTTGGTACCGATTACTACTTGCTCAGTACCAGCTTCCATCGCCATTACAACTTCATTCGTCTGGGATTGAATACTCGCGACTAAATTCTCGATTTCACCCGTAGCGGCGGCTGACTGGCGGGCTAGCGATCGCACTTCCTCCGCAACCACCGCAAAGCCACGTCCTTCTTCTCCGGCACGAGCGGCTTCAATACTCGCATTGAGGGCAAGCAGGTTAGTTTGGGCGGCAAAGTTACTAATTAAGTTGACAACTTTGGAGATTTTTTGGGAAGATTCGCCCAGCCGCTTAACTTTTTTGGCAGTTTCAGCAACCGTATGCCGAATCGTCAGAATCCCGTCTACAGCTGAGTTCATCGCCGCATCGCCAGCTTCTAGCAATTGGGCTGACTCCATCACGGCAGATTCGGCAGTCAGGGCATTATTAACCACTAACTGAATCGATCCAGACATGCCGCGCAGTCGATCGAGTGCTGAGCCGATATCTTCAGATTGTTGGAGTGCTTCGATCGATAGTTCAGCAACCGAAATTTCATTGACAGTGGTAGTCTTAACCACTTCTTGGGAAACATTGCGAACATTGCCAACTAATCCCCGCAATTTCTCAACCGTGGAATTATAAGAGTCAGCGATTGTCCCAATCTCATCTTCAGTTACGTGGGCACGAATCGTCAAATCACCCTGACTAATCCGATCGACTTGAATCAGCAGATCCCAAGCATTTTTTTGGAGCGCTTGCCGTGCTGCCTCTTGGCTGGCAGCATAGCCCGACTGCTGAAAATTGGCAACTTCCAGCTGTCGAACTAGCTGCGATTGGTCGAGCGCTACACCGATTTGGGGTGCGAGTTGCAGCAGCAGGTCGATTTCTGACTGCTGCCAAGTCCGTTGACTCCGGCACATTGTGCCACTAAACAGCCCAAAGAATTTGTGATCAACAATAATTGGCGTAGTCACAATTGACTTAATCTTAATTGTGCTTAAATGTGCTTTTAAAGCTTCACTAAAATCGCAAGTCTGGAGATCGTCAACCTTGATAAATGAACCTTCGTCATAGCCTCTGCCGAGCACTTCAAACATGTGCTCGGCGGGAACAGTACCACCGAGAATCGAGAATTCAGCTGCGGCAATCGATTCAGCAATAATTTTTCCTTCACCTTCCCCGTTTGGATCAACGATCAGGATACTCGCTCGATCGAGTCCCAGTGCCGCCCGGATTTCGGGCAGGGCGATATTGAGAATCTCGGTTTGATCGATCGATTGGCGCAATTTAATCGTAATCTCTGAGATTAATTGCGATCGGGCTGCCGTTGCTTCGCGCTCCTCGATCAGTGCGATCTGATTGAGCGCTAGGGCAAGTTGGGTCGAGATTTGAGCCAATAGCTCAGTGATAGCTGGTTCCCAATTGCGAGGTGCATGACACATATGCCCAATGATCAACCCAAATAATCGATCGTTCGCGAGTACTGGCGTAACTAAATTCGCCCGTACCTTGAACCGTTTGAGCATTTTGACATGACAATCAGTCAATCCGGCTCGCTCGATATCATGAATTGCGGTGACTCGCCCACCTTGATAACCTGCACTCTGGAGACAAGTATCGACGACCTTCACTCCCAAAATCGACAGGCTTGGCTCGCTCACTGCTTCAGCGGCGATCTGGGATTGGAAATTTTGATCGAGGGTGAGAAAGATTGCTCGATCGAGTCCCAGCGCCTGCTGAATCTTGGTAATTGCGGTGGTGATCATCTGATCGCGATCGAGTGATTGGCGCAATTGGAGCGTCAGATCTGAGAGCAAATTCTTGAAGTGCAATTGGTTTGCCCGTTGGTTGATCGATTTCACTCGATCGAGTACCAGACCCATTTGATCGGCAACAGTGCCAAATTTGTCAAGCTCTGACTGAGACCAGATCCGGTCATCGACACACATCTGACCGATCGCTAGCCCTAACATTTGACCTTCAACCAAGATTGGTGTCACCAGTCGAGCGCGGATCTGGAAATTTTCGAGCAGGGTGATATCTTCTGCTGGCAAACCGCCACTATCATCAAGATTATAAATGTTGGAAATTTGATTGATACCGCTAGGTTTGCGACCAATTTCGTAATCAAAATACTCAGCCATCGCCGCAGCTTCCAGCAGCAAGCAACCTGGCTTAATTGCGGTTGCGGTAATATTCCCCGCTTGTCCAAACCCATCAGCCAGCCCAAACACCATCACTCGATCGAAATCAAATTCTTCCCGAATCACTTCCATTGCACTATTGAGCAATTCGATCGCGGCGGCTGGCTCATTGAGCTGGAGCGCCTGGGAAAGCATATTCGTCCGGCGCAATTCGATCTCTTGCAGCCTCCAAGTGCCAATCTGTTCTACAGCTAAACCAAGTCGCTGTGATGCTTGATTACAAAAGGACACTTCCCACGATTGCCACTGTCTGACCCGACTACATTGATGGATTGACAATAAACCAATCAATTGTTTACCCGCTAAAATCGGGACGATGATCATCGATTTTAGCTGCATTTTTTTAGCGAAATTCTGCCGACTAGGGCTAACTTCAGCCTTTCGGATATCATCAATTACTAAGCTTTTGCCCTGCTGATAACGTTCCAATTCTCCTGGTACTTCCGCGACATACATTGGTGCGGAGATCGAGGAGAGGGTTGGATAGCCAGGTGCGATTGATTCACTAACTACTGTCACTGTTCCATCAGGATTGCAACGACAGATCGAGACTCGATCGGCATTGAGAATCTGGCGAATGCCGATCGCGCTAGTGTTGTATACTTGCACTCGGTCGGCTGATTCCTGAGCAGTCAGCGCTATTTTACCAAATAGCTTATTTGCTTGGGCGGCTAGCTGCTGTTTTTGGAGGGTTTGATTAAAGTTATCGACTAGCTGATTGAAGCTGTCTGCTAGATCTTGAAACTCAGCAGTGTTGCCGAGATCTAGCTGTACCGACAGATCTCCATTCACAGCTTCCGCTAGTTTCGTGGTGACTCGTTTAAAGGAAGTCGAAATCCGGTGGGTTACCCACGCCGCTAAACCTAAATGCACAAAGCCGATCGACAGTAAGATAATGACATCCGTCCACCAGTCTGTTCTAGAGGCGCTAGCCTCTACCTGCCCACTCTGCCCTGATTCTGGAGGGGTAGTTTGGCTGAGTTTGTTCATCGCTGCCCAGCCACTAATTGCTAAAGGCAAAACCAGAAATGGCAGCGTCGTCAAAAAAATCTGTCGCTGCAAAGATCGCTGCTGATCGCGGGGTAGTCTCTCTCTAACTGGATCGATCGTCCCAATTGGATTGGCTGGATGTAGTTCGGTAAAATTACCCTCTTCTTCTGATGGATCAGTAAATGAATCTTTCGATGTTATCTCGGCTAAAGCTGGCGTTTTTATCACAACTGTAGCACTTTGCTCTGCTTCGGTTTTGTCGATCGTATTCATTGTTTTTTTAATAGAGAAAGTAAGTTTAATTCACTTAGATATCTGTCTGAAAATTAGTTGTGTCTTGGTGATTCAGCTGCTGCTGTACCATCAAAGCCAATCACTTTACTATTTAGGATCGGTAGATGTTCTCCCGTACTCGATGCCCACGAACCAGTTACCCATTTTGATAATTTTGGATTGATATTAACTGGTAAATCAGATTTAATTAACTCTAAATTGCACCATTCAATCTCGGATATTTCATCTACCATCAAACCAATCGGTTGCTGCTGATGCTCGACTGATGGATGATTGTCAGCGGCGCTATTAACAATCATCAGCGGCTCAAGGCTACGATGACGGCGAGGTGTGGTGGGAAGGCTGACTTCTAATAAAGTCGCTAAATCGACAATCCACAAAATCTCGCCGCGCCAGTTATAGACACCCATTACCGCAGGCGGTAGCTGAGGCATCGGGACGACTCGATCGATCGGGATATTCACAAGTTCCATCACTTGATCGATCTCGATGCTCCAACCCAACGGTGCAACCCGATCCGGTGCGCTTGGTTGAAGCTGAAATCTCAAAAACTGTCGGCGGGGTAGTTCGATCTGGATCTGCGCCCGATCTATGACTCGATTGCTGTTCATCGATCGCCTAATTAATTAATTTCTGCAATACTTCGACAAACTCGTGCCGATTTACTGGCTTAGCAAGATACTGATCGGCACCCTGTTTCAGTCCCCAAAATCGATCCATATCAGTATTTTTAGTGGAACACATCACCACTGGAATCTTCTGAGTTGCCTGCTGGGATTTAATCGTTCGACAAATTTCAAACCCACTGCGGCCAGGTAAAACGACATCTAAAAATACAATATCGGGCTTATTCGTATTCAGATAAGTCAGCGCATCTTCTCCATTCACCATTGGAATAACCCGCCAGCCTAAATTTTCTAGGTAACTAGTTAAAATCATCAGATCGGTCTGAACATCTTCGACAATTAATGCTGTAGCCATTTTAAATTAGGGTGAAGATTACAAATTTAGTTAGGAATTTATGTTGTTAATTATTAATTACTAATTATTAATTAATTTAATACCGGAGTTAGATATTTCTGAGCAATGTCTAACACCATCTCTGACTGAACTGGTTTCGTCAAAAAGTCAGTTGCACCAACAACCTTGGCGCGAACTCGATCGATCACCCCATCATTACCTGTCAAAATCACAATTGGCGTATTTTGAAAAGAGGCAATTTTTCGCAGTCGGCTACAAATTTCATAGCCATTCGCATTCGGCATCACCAAATCGAGGAAGATTAATTGCGGTTTCTTGGCGATGATGATCGGAATCGCCTTGAGCGAGTCCATCACACAGATAAATTGATAGCCCTCTGCTCGAAAAATTTGCTCTAGCCGATCGCACACAAAGGGACTATCGTCGATACAAACAATCAATGGGACATCCCCACCAAATCGCTGCTTTGTCCGATCAGTCGGACTGACAAAATCAGGCAAACTGACCAGGCGCAGTGACCCGGAACTCAAGTGCGACAAAAATGACTGACCGATCACTACTGCCGATTTCCGCGTCTTAGCAGCGATTTCTCGAATGCTGTGTTGTCCATCAAGGACGACTTGCAGCACTTTGAAAGCAGATGGAGATACCGTCTGCTGAAACTGGGTAACTGCCGCAATCTCGATCGCCTGATCGGGAAAAATCTCTGTCAATCCAACCTGTTGCCACTGCTGCTGCTGTTGAACTGCCAGACTCAATGCTCGATCGATATCAATTAGCGTTAGCTGAGGACTCAGTTGTGCTTCGGTAATCTGCTCATAACTAACTTTTTCAGCTTGAATGATGTCAAACAGCACCTCCACAATCGTGGTTTGGATCTGCTTGATTAGGGCGTTGCGACTAATTCGACCTTGGTGCGCCCAATTAACCAACATGTAATATTCCCAGCAGCTATTTAGCTCTGTGGGTGTCAATGCCGAAATATCTGTCAGCGCCTCAATTCGCCGTTGCAGATTGTCAGTTGCGGTGATCTCTACTCCGGCGATCGTCGAATTTCTAACCCAACGTCGAATTGGATGGCTACCACCAGTCGCATAGAGGATGCGCCCAAGGTAAACATACAAGCACCACTGTTGTCCTGACGGACTTTGTAGTACAATCCGTCCACTGAAATGTTGCCGCTTGATCTCACTCAGCTGAGTAGCCAAACGATCGAGCGTTATGTATTCAGCAACCATTTGATTTCTCTCTTGTCCGCAAGTACCATCGGAATTTTGAAGGCTAGGTGAATCGATTCTGTACCGCTATTATGCCCATCGTCACCAGTTTTTGCTCACAATCTCGAATTAGG
>JANNDQ010000063.1:0-4574 GCA_031387965.1 Chamaesiphon sp. OTE_75_metabat_567 | reverse complement strand
AAAGTTCGCAGTAGCCAAATCCAGTTTGCCATCGCCATTAAAGTCACCTGCCGTTACTGAGTAGGGACTAGTCCCCACCGCAAAGTTAGTAGCAGCCGCAAAGCCACCAGTCCCAGTGCCCAATACCACTGAGACATTGCGGCTATCAAAGTTCGCAGTAGCCAAATCGAGTATGTCATCGCCATTAAAGTAACCTGTTATCACCGAGGTGGGAGCAGTCCCCACCGCAAAGTTAGTAGCAGCCGCAAAGCCACCATTTCCATTACGCAATAACACTGAGACGTTGTTGCTACTAAGGCTCGCAGTAGCCAAATCCTGGTTGCCATCGCCATTAAAATCACCTACTGTTACAGATTCGGGATTAGTCCCCACCGCAAAGTTAGCCGCCGCCCCAAAGCTACCAGTCCCAGTGCCCAATACCACTGAGACGTTGTTGCTATTACGGTTCGCAGTAGCCAAATCGAGTTTGCCATCGCCATTAAAGTCACCTGCTATCACCGAGGTGGGACTAGTCCCCGCCGCAAAGTAAGCAGTAGCCCCAAAGCTCACAGCTAAGACTGCTGGATAATGCTCTAGAATCGATGCGTCAAACAAGGTCGGCGCGGCAATCGCCCCAGTAGTTACACTCAAATCCCAACTACCGCCCAGTGCCGGATTACCAGTCTGCGTTGCCGCCGCCGCTACTGTCGCGCCAGTCAACTCACTCAACGAGTAGATGAAGCTTTTACCGATCTCCCCGTTGGCTGCTTCACAACTATAGAGAGCAATCTCTGCCACATCCCATTGCGACAACATCTCAGCCTGTTCCTGTAACTTCTGGAGATTGAGCGGTGTTTTACCCAGATGCACCACCCCAGGCTCACCGTGAGCGACGATGGCTAGATACTTCGCCCCAGTAGCTACCAATAACTGCGAAATCGCTACCAACCCATCAGTTTCAGCATTGATCGTATAGCCTACCGCGCCTGGTAATAAAGCTGAGTAAAGTAGATCTAGGTCTTGGACTCGATCGTCAAATACCACTAGGGTAGTGACTGGAATGGTTGGATGGACGTAAGATCGATCGAGTGTGGTTAGAGTAGACTCGATCGAGCAGCGTGGGCTTTGCCCAATCGAGCTGGAAATATTATGGGCTATGGCGATCGTTTGCATGATATTTTATCTAATTTAACTGATTGATTTTAATGGTTTAGACAATTGTAGCGATAATGTTACTTCTGTCCGAAATAACTGGCTGGAAAGCAATGATTCGATACATCTTCTCCTTGGAATTATGAGGAATAACGCTGCGATCATTAAAAGCTAAAACCCAGACACAGAAAAAGATAAGAGCTAGGAAAAGTGACTCAAGTTCAATGAAATCGGCTGAAATCAACTAAATGATCGAGTTATAACGAAACTCGATCGTCATATAGAACCCATTTGAGATCTTCTAGTGAGGGAGGGCAGGTGCTTGGTGCAACGCACGCTGAGGAAACCTCAGCGCGATTGCATCCGCTTTTGCTGGAAGATGATGGTGTTAGGCGACAATTACTAGCATGAAGCGGCGTTTTTATTCGGGGGTTCCCCCCGAATAAAAAAACGACAAGACACCAGCCCCTACGGTTGGCTCACACAATGCGTCATCGATCCGTTGATGGACCTGTAGGGGTAGGTTCATGCTAACAATTGCCGATGTTACTGTTCGATCTTAAACAAAACCTACCCTCCTCCACTAGGCGCTAAAAAGATCTCAAATGGGTTCTATAAAATAGATCTGTAGAAAATATAGAGCTACTAGCCCTAGTGCTGCCAGAAACCCGACTTTTTTAAAAAAGTCGGGTTTCTTTCCTTAGCAATCCAAGCTTTAGATAGGGTAATTGAAGTTGTGCAACCGCAGCAGGTGGCAATGTCAAAAAGCCCTCAAATCCAGTATCGACAACACATTTGATTTCTAAAACTTGAGATCGATCTGCTAGACAAAACAACACTCCAATTTGCGCCTGAAGCCCAACTACGTTTCCCTCAATCACGCTACCGTCCTAATGATGGTGCCACCAACCGCATAAACCGCATCAAAACCAATTCTTTCTGCCCATAACAGCGCGTTGGGATGTTTGGATTGGGATCTTAAACTAGTCTCAACTAGCTCATCACCAATCTCGTACTCGCCAGTCTCAATATCAATTGAAACGATTTTACCAATATTCTCAGTTACTTCGACTTGAGCACGAATGTGTCGCGCGTAGAGTTCTTGCCCAAGTTTGGCAATTTCGGCTCGATTCAGAAGTGGTAATGGCATTATTTATACCCTTGACCTTAATAATTACTATTATGCTTAATTGTATCCGGTTCTTGATCGGGAATCACTTTGTCTTAAACTATAGATCTGGCATGATGACCGAAATATTTTGGTTGCGGTGTTTGCGATAGATTCGGAAATCGCTATCTAATGTGAGCACAGAGCTATCTTCATGAATTTCGCTCATTCTGACTACACAGGCATCAGCTAGAGACATAGGGACTGAAGCATAGCGTTGCATTAAATTTTCTACAGCTTCAATTTCTGGATTTAGGGCAAAGGGGATATCGACACCATCGCTGAGTGCAGAATCTTTGCGCCAAGGTACTCTGTTATTGGTTAATTTCCCCGATTGTTGTGCTTCGTAAAATAAAATTGATTTCGATAAAGCGTCACTATAATCGATCGATCCAGCTGAGTTGAAATTCTGATTCACGCCCTTATCTTCCTGTGCTGTTTTTGGGTGGATACTGCATCAATGCTGCCTGAAAATGAACTGCTACAATTGAGTCGATCGAGGATGCTAGTGTGATTATTTATTATAGTAACACAAAGTTTCAGACCCTCATTCCGCAGTTATCATTACTACAAAAACCCCGACTTTTCAGTCTGGGTTCTGTGCGACATGGGAACGATCTCTTTGACAATGCGGCAATACTCGATCGATTGGGGGTCAAAGCTTACGGGCTAATCTAGTCTTGGGTAAAATGAAGATCTCGATCCTATTGTATAATTCAGAATATAGGCACACAGTCTTAAATTGAAGCTAATGACCATTGCTACTAGCATTCCCAGCGAGAAAGATGCTGCACTTGCCCGCGACAGTAGTCACATCCTCTCCCATGCTCAAACTGATTCATTAACCCTCAGCATTAGACAATCTGATGGTAGTGAAAGACATCTGCAATTACCATCGATCGCCATTGCCGCCTTAAATGAAATCTTAACCGCGATCGGGCAAGGACAATCGATCGAGATTGTCACACTAGATCGTCACCTAACCCTGCAAGCAGCAGCAGATTTATTAAACGTTTCTCGATCGTATCTAATTGAGTTATTAGAAACTCATCAAATTCCGTTTATCCTGAGGGAAGGTCATCGATCGATCCGTTATGAAGATGCAATTGCCTATCGAGTGAAAATTGATACAGCGAGAAGAAAAGTATTAGACGAACTCACCGCCGAAGCCCAATTCTTGAATCTGGGATATGAATAAATTGTGGTAGTGCCGATCTATTTATCGCTAACTTATCGATCAATTATCCAATTGAAATGAAGCAGGTCATTTATTGCTGTCAAGAACGGCTAAAAAATCCACCAAAAAGTATGGATGAATACCTCATCACTCTGGAGAAACAAGGATTGCCAAGGACAGCGAAGATATTTCATTCTTTCGGTCTATAGCCATAATCATGACAAGGCTAAATCCATCCCAGCGATTAACCTTTTCCATTTGTGGTTTGCAGTTGGACTCGATCGATCATTTCTAGAGATCCAAGAAAAACAGCACCATCAAATATCGTGATTTAATGGTGATATTTCATCAGTCAATTAAGATCTAAATAATCGGCGCAGCAATCTTCCAAAAACTACTATCAGCAGCAACAGAAGTAAGGGTACTAGAAAGCACTGTGGCATCATTCATCGCCCAGATCTCAGTAGCACCAGTATCCTTACTCCAGAGAATATCAGCCTTACCATCACCGTTGTAGTCACCAATCCCAGCAATAGTCTGGCTACTATCCCGCGATGGAGTAGAAGTGAGGGTACTAGAAGTAATCGCAGCACCATTCATCTGCCACAGCACAACCCGGCCATCATCATTGCGCCAGAGGATATCAGCTTTACTATCGCCATTGAAGTCACCAGTGCCCGCAATCTTCCAATCGGTAGCGACTTGGGAGATTGCGGTTGAAGCTGTTACTGTAGCACCATTCATCTTCCACAGGGCGACACTACCATCGTCATTGCGCCAGAGAATATCGGCTTTGCCATCCCCATCGAAGTCACTATTGCCAGCGACTTTCCAGCTACTAGCCAGAGTTGGCGTAGAAGTTGCCGTACTTGATTTAACTGTGGCACCATCCATTGCCCAGACAGCCACGGCACCACTGGTATTGCGCCAGAGGATATCGGTTTTGCCATCACCGGTGTAATCGCCGGTGCCAGCTACTGACCAGCTATTGTCCAAGGTTGGTGTCGAGGTAAGGCTACTTGATGTCACGGTAGCACCATCCATTGCCCACACAGCAATATTGCCATTGGTGTTGCGCCAGAGAATGTCGGATTTACC
>JANNDQ010000039.1:0-11451 GCA_031387965.1 Chamaesiphon sp. OTE_75_metabat_567 | reverse complement strand
TGGAAACAGGTGGACATCGCCCTAAACAGTTAATTCAAATTCTACCCTACTTGGATCTAGTCGGGATGGACATCAAATTGCCGAGTGTGAGTGGCGAAACTCACTGGCAAGCACATCGAGAATTCCTACAGCTGTGCCACGATGCGAGGGTAGACATATTTATCAAGATTATTATTTCCCAAACCACTAATCCTGAAGAACTCCAACAAGCAGCTCAGCTGGTGGCTGGTGTAGACAATAATATCAAGATCTTTTTGCAACCGATGACGGCTTTAGCCCAACCCCACACAAATCCTCAGCTAACGGCACCAACCCCGACTCAAGTATTGGATTGGCAAGCTTTGATGAAAGAGTATTTACCCCAGATTCGAGTGGTACCCCAAACTCATAAAATGCTCGGACAATTGTGATTTGCTATTCAATAGCCACTCTATTATCTATCCGAATTAAATAAAATTGATCGATTCTCGCTGATGGTCGAAAGAGTTGTGTACAATACTGTCGTCGATTCTCTTGAGATTAAAAAGTAGATTGTCATGAATCCATTAATCGGTATGCTTGCGAGTCAACTGGGTGGACCAGTAGTCCAACAACTTAGCCAACAAATCGGTGCCGATCAAGGTGCTACAAAATCTGCGGTAGGTATGGCTCTGCCGATGTTACTGTCAGCAATGGGCAACAATGCCGCGACTCCAGATGGTGCTAATGCGATTAATCAAGCCACTCAAGCGCAAGATGGATCGATTTTAGATAATCTTATGGGTTTTGTGGGAAATGCTGGTGCTGCGGGGATGGGTGGCGCTCTACTCAGTCAAGTTTTGGGTGGTGGCGGTGGTCAAAATGAGATCGCCAATAACATCAGTCAGCAGACAGGGATGGATAGTGGCACTGTTGGTCAAATTTTAGGGATTCTGACCCCAATTATTATTGCCGCGATCGGTAAGTTCAGCCAGCAAGGCGGTATCGATCCGAGCAGCATGGTTCAAACACTAGCTGGTGCTGGCGGTGGCAATGATTTGATTGGTATGGCGACAAAAATGCTTGATGCTGATGGCGATGGCAATGTGATCGAAGATTTAGGGAATATTATCGGTAAGATGTTTTAGGCTTTGGGCTTTAGGTATTAGGCTTTAGGCTTTGTTGAATACTTGCATTTAACAAAAACCTAATACTTAATACCTAATACCTAACACCTAAAGCCTAATACCCAAATCATGGGGCTGTAGCTCAGAAGGATAGAGCGATCGCCTCCTAAGCGATAGGCCGTGGGTTCGATTCCCGCCAGTCCCGTTATCCGATCGATCGTCAACAGAAATTACTATTGGCAGTGACAATATTTTTGCCGATTTGGGCTTACAAAATGCTGGAGAAATGCTCATATACTAAGAATGCTTAGGAACTGGACGTTAAAAATTACGCTATATCCCTACTTCTGGTTCGCGTAGCGTCTCGTTGGCGTAGCCTCTCGAAGAGAAGAGAAGAAAAGAAGCCTTTGGATATGAGTAGGGATTATTTTACTCACGTCTTTTGATAAATTTCATCTCTCCTCTGAAATCTCCATCAGGTTCAATGCCTACCATAATCCAATCCAAATGTAGATAGAAACCGTAGGCTCTCAAGCTGGGGTCATTGCCTGTAACTAACCAAATCTCGTTCATCCCCTTTGACCACAACCAATTTTCAGCAGCTTGCATTAGGGCACGTCCAGCCCCTCGGCATTCAAAAGAAGGTAGGACAAATGTGCCAAATATTGTTTTTTCTGTGGCATTTGCAATTGAGAATCCGATCGATCGATCTTCAATCTCAGCAACCCATGCACGACAATCTGTTTCGAGCATTTTGGCAATTGACTCTGGAGTAATACCCAATTGAGCAATCTCTTCGAGGGACTGATAATTTTCGACAACACTGGTTCTAATCTCAAAGAGAGTGTCGATATCGTACCGTTGGGCAATTCTGATGTTCATGTCGTCTTTAAAAAGTTGGGTAATTTAAAAGTCATGGTCGATCGGACATAAATTTCTCATTCCACACTTCAATTTTTAGCGACTCATACAAAAAGCTTATTTAGCGATGGAAATGCAAATTGAACCATATCAACCGCACCATCTAGATGGTATTATTCGTCTTTCGCTACGGGCATGGACTCCAGTTTTTGAGTCGATTCAGAACACAATGGATGCTGCTGTTTATCAGACATTTTATCCCGATAGTTGGCGGGTAAGTCAACAAAAAGCTGTCGAGGATGTCTGTCTTGATGAAGACATAAATGTCTGGGTTGCGATCGATGCAGCTACCACAGTGGGTTTTGTGGCTATGAAACTAGACTCCGAATCTAGCATGGGTGAAATCTACATGGTGGCTGTCGATCCAGATTTTCAAGGGCGTGGGATTGGCTCCGCGTTGACAAAATTTGCGATTGATCGAATGAAGGATGCGGGGATGTCGATGGCGATGGTTGAAACAGGCGGCGATCCCGGTCATGCTCCTGCACGTCGTACCTATGAAAAGTTGGGCTTTGGGCTATTACCAATCTCCAGATACTTCAAGAAACTCTAGATCTGCCACGATCATACTTGCAAACCCCACTCAATCTAATTCCCCGCTTTCCACACCAATCTCGGTTTACTTTAGCCCGATCGTATGGGCTATGATGTAGATACAAAGTTTCTACTCGATCTCGATCGAGGAATTTGAGTCATGGTTGGAAATGTCGCAAAATGGGGCAACAGTCTCGCCGTCAGAATTCCCCAACATCTAGCAAAAGAAGTAGAACTTATTGCTGGGGGGGAGGTAGAGATCGTCGCGATCGATGGTAATCTCGTAATTAAACCAAAAAGACAAAAACAGTATTCTTTGGATGAATTAATCGCGGGGATTACGCCAACCAATCGCCATGCAGAGATCGACACCGGAATGTCTGTAGGGGAAGAAGTCTGGTGATGGCAATTAGTTATATTCCAAATCGAGGCGATATTGTTTATCTAGATTTTAACCCAACGAAGGGGCATGAGCAGCGGGGCTATCGACCTGCTTTAATTATGTCGCCTGCGGCTTATAGTGAAAAGAGTTCTTTAGCATTATTCTGTCCGATTACCAGTCAGCAAAAAGGTTATCCATTTGAAGTCTTGTTACCAGAAGACTTGCAGACTCACGGCGTAATTTTAGTAGACCAAATTCGTTCTCTAGATTGGCGAGTGCGACAAATAAAGTTTGTAGAAACCGTATCTCCAGAAGTAATTGCCGAAGTTCATGCAAAAATTACACCATTAATCTATCACTAAACCTATTTAGCGATGATAATACTTGCAAACTGTCCATGAAGATTCGTGAAATCAAGTTATAAAATTCGCTCTGCGCGTGTCGAAGAATTACCCATGCTGTCTGAGATCGAGCAGTCAGCCGCTAGATTATTTCTCGATACGCCCTATGCTTTTTTAGTGAATGACGAGCCACTATCACTAGATTTTGTGCAGCAACAATTTCAAGCCAGACAAGTGTGGGTGGCTGTGGATTGTCATGAGATAGTGGTTGGGTATGCGATTGCTCGTGAAGTAAATAACACCCTCTACCTTCAACAAATCGATGTTGCTCCCGAGCACGGGCGCAGAGGGATTGGCTCGGCATTGGTAAAGACGGTTTGCGATTGGGCACAACAACAGGGCTATGGAATTGTCTCGTTATCAACCTTTCGGGATATTCCCTGGAATGCCCCTTTATATTCAAAATTGGGATTTCGTGTTCTTGATGAAGCCGAACTGACAACTGGTTTTCAACAGATTAGAATTAAAGAGTTAGCAGCGGGATTACCAATATCTGAACGGGTAGTTATGTATTGTGAATTGCAGCCGCCTAATAGTTCTGAGGATTTATGATAATTACCTATCTGTTCGCATTGAAGTCAATTTCAGTCATCGGTTGTGCTTTATTAATAGCGAGAGTTTTCTTTGCCTTCTCCACCTTTGTCATGAATGCCCTGTCGCGACTCCCGCCAGCACAAGGGATTGCTGCGATGCAATTGATCGGGTTGCTAGCGGGTACCTTGCGCGTGATGGTTATGGTTATTCGATCGTGGCTTGATGGCAGCTACAAGCAAAACCCGTTTTTTATTCCAGGAACGGGCGATCCGTTCGTCACTCCAAAAGTGCTGAACCAGGATTTAAAAGGTTCGATCCAATAAGTTATTTCATCCGATAGAGAGAGGGTAGATTAATCAAGACCTGCTAAAAATGGATGATAAACCATCGTCGTCGAGCAGTAATTATGAAGTGGAGAAGCATCTGGAGCTTATTGAAAGAAACTGTCGATGAGTGGCAACGGGATAACGTCGGTCAAATGGCAGCGGCTCTGGCATACTATACATTGTTTTCGATCGCGCCGTTGTTAGTGATTGCGGTGGCTGTCGCTGGGGCGGTATTTGGGCAAGAAGCGGCTAGGGGTGAACTTGTTACCCAAATCCAGGGCTTGTTGGGCAAGGCAGGTGCAGAGGTGGTACAAACGGCTCTGGCGAATACTCAAAATCCTCAGTCGGGGAATGGGGTCGTCCCTGCAATCATTAGTACAGTGGCGTTGGTATTTGGGGCTTCTGGAGTTTTCATTCAACTCCAAGACTCTCTTAATGCGGTTTGGAATGTCGAGCCGTCTCCACAAGCTGGAGTCAAAGCAGTAGTTCGCAAGCGGATTTTCTCGTTTGCAATGGTAATTACGATCGGTTTTATTTTAATGGTGTCATTGATAGTCAGCACAAGTTTGGCAGCCTTGAGCACATTTACTAACCAATTGTTTCCGGCATTAGAAAGCCTGTGGCGACTGGTTAATATTGGGATCTCATTGGGGGTATTTACGTTATTATTTGCACTAATTTACAAGTATCTTCCCGATATTCAGATTGGCTGGAAAGATGTTTTAGTCGGTGCATTTTTTACTTCAATTCTATTTAGTATCGGTAAGGAATTACTGGGATTTTATTTAGGTAATGGTAGTTTTGGCTCGGCTTATGGGGCTGCTGGCTCTGTGGTTACTGTTTTGGCTTGGATTTACTATGCTGTCCAAATTATGTTGTTTGGAGCAGAATTTACGCAAGTATATACCCGTAGATATGGCTCACATCGAGGGAGCCGCCATGAGTTCCGTCGCGGACAATAGCTTTTTCCCAATGGATTTTTATTCATCTGGAGTGTTGCTTCGATCTGTCGGAGGTGGTGCCTGTCGGCACCACTGACATTAATTAGTCTTTGATTTAGTCGTAGTTTTCTTTGCTGTGGTAGTTTTCTTCGCTGCGGTAGTTTTTGCTTTAGTAGCAGTAGTTTTTGCCTTAGTCGTGGTCGCTTTCTTGGTAGTTGTGGTCTTTTTAGACGTAGTTTTTTTAGCTGTCTCACCTTTGGCTACTAGCAAACTCAGTGCAGTTTCTAAACTAATCCCTTCTACCGTCTCACCTTCGGGAATACCCGCGTTGATTTTGCCATGTTTGATGTATTTACCGTAGGGGCCAGCAAAAATCGCTACAGGCTCGTTGTCGTCGGGATGATTGCCGATCGTGCGGAGCGGTTCTTTCTTGCCGCCACGGGTGGCTTTGGGTTCGGCGAGGATCGCTAGAGCGCGCTCTAATGTAACGGTAAGGACATCATCGGTGGCTTTGAGCGATCGATATTCTTTGCCTTCTTTACCCTGATCGTGGAGGATATATGGCCCAAATCTACCCAGGTTTGTCTGAAGTTTACCGCCTGTTTCGGGGTGAACGCCCAGACTACGGGGGAGTTTGAGCAGTTCGATCGCGATTTCGAGGGTGACATCTTCGAGTTTCATCCCTTTGGGCAGGGAAGACTGTTTGGGCTTTTTCTTGCTATCTTCTACTTTGTCGCCGAGCTGGACGTATGGGCCGAAGGGGCCGAGTTTGGGATAGATTGGTTCGCCAGTTTCGGGGTGATTGCCGAGGGTGTCGGGGGTGCTGCTCTTTTGTTTGAGCAACATCTCGATCGTTTCTGGAGCGAGATCGGCGGGGGTGAGATCTTTAGGGATGGAGGCGTTACCAGCTTCGGTTTCAATGAACGCACCAAATTTCCCGATCCGGACTTTAACGTCGAGATTGTCGAGATCGATCGTTCGGGCAAGGGTGGCATCAATATCGGTAAAGCCAAGTTTGACCTGATTTTCTAGTCCCGTTTCACCTAGGTAGAATTTTTCTAGGTATGGTAGCCATTGAGTTGTACCAGTGGAGATATCATCGAGGGTTTGCTCCATCCGCGCGGTGAAACTCGGATCGACAAGATCTTGAAAGTGTTTTTCGAGTAGGGCTGTGACGGCAAATGCGGTGAAACTGGGCACTAGGGCGTTGCTTTGAAGTTGCGCGTACCCCCGATCAATGATTGTCCCGATGATACTTGCATAGGTACTGGGGCGACCGATCCCTTCACTTTCGAGCATCTTAACTAGGGATGCTTCGGTATAGCGGGCGGGGGGTTGGGTTTCGTGATCGATCGCGTTGAGTTTCTTACAGTCGGGATGATCGCCTTTGACTAAGGCTGGGAGAATAATTTCTTGATCTTCGATTGCCGCATTCGGATCGTCTGAGCCTTCGACATATGCTCTCAGGTAGCCAGGGAAATCGATCCGCTTACCGGATGAGCGGAAGCCAGCGTTCTCGACTTGTAAATCGACGCTGAGCTGGGTTTGGCGAGCATCAGCCATCTGACTGGCGACTGTCCGTTTCCAGACTAGATCGTAGAGCTGGAGTTCTTTGGCGGTTAATCCGGTTTCCCGTGGTGTGCGGAAGCTGCTGCCAGCGGGACGAATTGCTTCGTGGGCTTCTTGGGCACCTTTGGCTTTGGTGGTATATTGGCGCGGTTTCGGGCTGAGGTATTCTTGTCCGTATTTTTCTAGTACGCAAGATCTAGCAGCTTCGATCGCTTGTTCGGATAAATGGACGGAATCTGTCCGCATATATGTGATGTAACCCTGCTCATATAGGCTTTGAGCGACACGCATAGTTTCCCGCGCGGAGAGGCGCAGTTTGCGGTTGGCTTCCTGTTGGAGGGTGGATGTGGTAAATGGTGGGGATGGTTTACGGGTGACGGGTTTTTCTTCTAATCCGGTGACTGTCCAGGTTTTACCCTTGAGGTTTTCGACTAGGGCACTGGCTTCTAATCCGTTGAGGACTTTAACTTTTTTCCCAGCCAGGAGATTTCCGGTATTTGGATCGAAATCTGCACCTGTGGCAATTTTTGCCCCATCGACTGTGATCAGTTTGGAGTCAAATTCAGCTTTGTTATGGGCGAGCAATGCTTTGAGATCCCAATATTGGGCTGACTTAAATGCTCGGCGTTGGCGCTCCTTCATCACTAGCAATCTCACTGCCACCGACTGCACCCGCCCAGCTGATAAACCACCAGCAATTTTCCGCCACAGCAATGGTGAGAGCGTATATCCGACAAGTCGATCAAGAATTCGCCGCGTTTCTTGGGCATGGACGATTTGCTCGTCAATTTCGCGGCAATTTTTCAGTGCTTTCTGGATTGCTTCCTTGGTAATCTCATGGAATACCATCCGTTTGGTGGGCACCTTGGGGTTGAGCAACTGCAAGAGGTGCCAACTGATACTTTCACCCTCCCGATCTTCGTCCGTCGCTAGAATCAACTCACTGCAACCTTTAAGCGCAGTTTTCAGCTCCTGGACAATCTTTTTCTTGTCTTTGGGAATAATATACAGCGGCGCAAAGCCAGCTTCGACATTGATACCCAGGTTTGCCCACTTCTCAGATTTATATTCAGCGGGGATTTCTTCCGCTGAGGGTGGCAAATCCCGAACGTGTCCCATTGAAGCTTTTACAACATAACTAGATGGTAAAAACTTGCTGATAGTCCGCGCTTTGGTGGGAGATTCGACGATGACGAGAGTTGACATAAGGGCGTTGTGAGGTCGTCAGGAATGAGTGGGAAAATCTGGGTGGAATCAATTCGGCGATTGAGCAGCCACTACTCAGTCATCAAGTATATTCGTCATTTTGTCAAGGGGTAAATTTCTGGATTTAACCCGTTCGGGGAGATATTTAGGTCGTTTGATCTATTTACTACGATTACATCCAAATTTAGAACTGCGATCTGGATCTTGATAAAACTCTACACAATCAGAATTGAATACTTACATCTTGCCCTAATTTGTATCGATTATTACCACCATTATCTGAAGGTGATCAAACATTACTCTACAAATCGAAAATATTTTAGTCCTTCCAAAATACCTGCGGCACAATCGGCAACTGCAAGATAATGATAGTTGACAGGATGAAGCTGATGCCACAACAGTAGCTCGGATTGAGCATTTCCGACGATGATGCCACGTTCGGTACCAGATTGGAACAGCGAAATATCATTACCAGAATCACCACACACTACTGTCTGTACCGGATCGATCTGCCACCTCTGACGTAAGAACTGAACCGCCGTACCCTTAGCACCACCTTGTGGCAGAATGTCCAAGTCTCTACTGCCACTATAGACAACTTCAGCAGCTAGTCCTTGTTGTGCGAGTAATTCCTGCAATTGAATCACGACAGCAGCCGCCACACTGCTCGAAAGATAATAGCTGACTTTAAATGGACGCTGCTCAGATTGAGGCTGAGGATCTAAATCAGCAAACCGACTGGCAATAGCTGTAATTTTCTCGCGGTGCCAATTGAGGCTTAATTTATTTACCCACTCTGAATCTAAATTATCACCTGCTCCTGGATAAATTTCCGTACCTACCGCTGCAATCAGCGCATCGGGAGGTAGTAGTGATTGAGTCGCAGTTAGATCTTGATACGACTCTCTAGATCGACCCGTAGCGTAAACTAGTTTAGTACCCCAAGTCTGACGATAGCGATTGAGGATCTGATTGAGTTGAGCTAGGGCATGATCATTACCGACAAGGGTATGGTCGAGATCGGTGACTATTAATGATAGCGGTGTTAGGAGACCCATGCTAGCTGAATAATTTTATATACTGTAAATTATGAATAACTATCCTCACAGCTGCCTGCGGGTAGGACAAACCGCACCAGACTTTACCGCCACAGCGGTGGTAAATCAACAGTTCCAGAAAATTCAATTATCTAGATGCCGTAAATATGTCGTTCTGTTCTTTTACCCACTAGATTTTACATTTGTCTGTCCTACTGAAATTATCGCTTTTAGTGATCGCTATGCGGAGTTTGAGGCGCTCAATACGGAGATTATTGGCATCTCGGTTGATAGTGAGTTTGCCCATTTGGCGTGGATTCAAACCGAACGCAAGCTGGGCGGGTTGGGCGATCTCAACTATCCCCTCGTCTCAGATCTCAAGCGTGAAATTAGTATGGCTTACAATGTGCTAGACCCAGATTTTGGTGCTGCATTAAGGGGCTTGTTTATTATCGATCGATCAGGAATCGTTCAATATGCTACTGTCAATAATCTCTCGTTTGGACGTAGTGTAGACGAAACTTTACGTGTACTTCAGGCGATTCAACACGTTCAAGCTCATCCAAATGAAGTTTGTCCAGTTGATTGGCAACCAGGTAGTAAAACAATTAAGGCAGTAACTAGTTGAATATGGCTTACGCTAATATTAGTAAGTTTAAAGGACTGATAAATCGACGGTTCTTGCAGAATTTGGTGCCGATTCCAGCTGAGAATGAATTAGAGTTGGGATCGATCGCTCCAGAGCTACAAATCCACGATGTCCGCAATAATCGACAGGTTAAATTATCTGATTATCGCGGCATCCAACCAGTGGTTCTGTATTTCACCCGGATTTTCACTGAACAGCAATACTGTCCATTTTGCTACCCGCACATCAAGGCGATTAATGAACGATATCAGGAATTTGTCGATCGAGGTGCCGAGGTATTAATGATTACCAGTACTGATAGCCAACAGAGCAAAAATGTGGTGCGAGACTTGGATTTAAAGATGCCTTTACTGAGCGATCCTAGTTGTGCAAGATTTCGACGTTATCATACGGGACAGGCGCTGGGCGCACCGCTACCCGCTCAATTTATCATCGATAAAAATGGAAGAATCATCTTCAAACATTTATTTTCTTTCCTTGATTACAATGCTGAAATTGATCTACTTTTAGAGCTAATTCACGAAACAACTTGAATTAATGTGAGTCTCCTAAGAGGCTGTTTGAAAAGTTATTTTTGATACTCGTAACTGGTACGAATCCCCCTAAATCCCCCTTAAAAAGGGGGACTAAGAGTCCGGTTCCCCCTTTTTAAGGGGGTTAGGGGGATCTTCTAGGGTTGATGCGTAACAAATTTGACTTTTCAAACACCCTCTAAGAAACAAAATTTCGCGAAGTTGCTGAAAGTGTCTCTGAACCTAGGAATTCGTTTCTTAGGAGACTCACGTTATTTAATATTAATACATCTCATATTTCATCAGCTGACAGGGCAAAGTACCGTTATAAACAGTAGTCCGTTGAGCAGATTTTAATCCGATCGATTTTGCCAACTCCTTATTCCCACTCAACACAAATGCTGTCCAACCCTTGAAGCGGTTTTTGAGCACATCACCTAACAACTTATAAAAGGCACCCAAATCCTCATCGCGGCCCAATCGCTCACCGTAAGGCGGATTACAGAGCAAGATCCCACAATCAGCAGGAGCTTCTACTTCAGATAAATCCAGTTGTTCTAGTCGCACATATTTCTCAACCCCAGAGCTGCGGGCATTTGATCGAGCCTGTTCGATAATCTCATGGTTGCGATCGCTACCAATAATCGTCGCCTGTAAATCTTGTTTCTCTCCCGCCTCAGCCGACTTGATCAGTCGATCGAATAGCTCAGGATCGAAGTCTAGCCAGTTCTCAAAACCAAACCCATCCCGAAAAATACCTGGAGCAATGTTTAGGGCTTGCATCGCCGCTTCTAGAGGCAATGTCCCCGAACCACAGAGCGGATCGATAAATGCTAAATCTGGTGTCCAGCCAGACATCTTGACTAGAGCCGCTGCTAGAGATTCTTTCAGCGGTGCATCGCCAACCGCCGAGCGATAGCCACGGCGGTGCAAGCTACTGCCAGAGCTGTCTAAACTAACAATACAAACATCTTTATCAATATGGGCATTGATCCGCACATTCGGATCTTGGATATCAACATTTGATCTTTGCCCAAACTTTTCGGTTTGCTGCTTGGTAATCGCCCGCTTGACTTGAACTGCGGTGAAGTGACTATGATTTAGCTGCTCATTCTTCCCCGTCGCGGTGACAGCCATCGTCAGCTCCGGCGTGAGATATTCGCCCCAGTCAATCTGCTGAACGCCATCATACAGCTCTCGATCGTCATTGCTGGGAAACTCGCCGAGTTTTACCAACACCCGAAACGGCAGCCGCGCCCACAAATTCACCCGATACAGCAACTCGCGATCGCCCTGAAACGACACACCACAAAAGCCCTGAGCTACATTCTGCGCTCCTAATTCAGTCAGCTCC
>JANNDQ010000035.1:0-2263 GCA_031387965.1 Chamaesiphon sp. OTE_75_metabat_567 | reverse complement strand
AGTGATGCGCGATCTCGATCTCGTCGTCAGTGTCGCCCACATCGGCGGAGTCGATCCCGAAGCCAGTGCCTCGACAGTAGAAATGCGATC
Source organism: Chamaesiphon sp. OTE_75_metabat_567 (assembly GCA_031387965.1). GTDB lineage: Bacteria > Cyanobacteriota > Cyanobacteriia > Cyanobacteriales > Chamaesiphonaceae > Chamaesiphon. The sequence continues at coordinate 2,173 of JANNDQ010000035.1, read as the reverse complement.
GAGCATCCTCCGCGAAACCTGCCGCCTGATGAAGCTAAATAATATCCAAATCCAAGGCAGCCACGCACTAATTACAGGCGAAATCGGCACTTATTCGGTACATCTAGGCAGCGCGATCGTGCATCGGCAACCAGGCGGTTCGCTCTGTATTCTCCCCGTCAGTTCTCAGCATCGCGGACGGTTATTTTTACCCTTCGTCGATGACGATCCGAAGACGGCGGAGATTATGTCGAAGGTGCTACTATTAGCCAAGGACAAGGAAATTCAAGATCCGACGATTCTAGAGCAAATTCTATCAAAGTAGATGGAAAAGCATAAGTTTTGGATGTTGAGGTTTTGAGAGATTCAAGTTTCTGAGATCCAAAACAAAGAAACCCGATCAATAATTGATTTAATTCTGAACTTAATGTCCAAGCCAGCCGTTCCAAGAATTGAATATCTCAAGATTTGTAATTACCGTGCTATCAAAGAGCTAGAGCTTAAAGGTATTACTCCATTAACAGTATTTCTTGGCCCTAATGGTAGCGGTAAATCGACCATCTTTGATGTCTTTGCATTTCTATCTGAATGCTTTCAGTTTGGGCTGCGTCGCGCTTGGGATAAACGAGGTAGATTTAGAGAATTAAGAACTCGTGGCGTTGAAGAACCAATAGTAATTGAATTAAAGTATCGGGAGAAAAGTCAATCTCCTGTAATCACCTATCATCTGGCGATTGATGAGAATAGTAAAGGCCCCTATGTTGCTGAAGAATGGTTACAGTGGCGGAGAGGTAGTAAGGGTCAACCTTTTAGATTTTTAGATTTTAAAGAAGGTTTAGGACAAGTCATCACTGGTGATACTCCTGATGAGCAAGATACTCGAATCCCTGAACAATTAAATGCTCCTGATGTTTTAGCCGTAAATACTTTAGGTCAATTTACAAAACATCCTCGTGTTAGTGCTTTGAGACAATTTATTACAGGCTGGTATCTTTCTTATCTCACTGCTGATAATACTCGTGATACGCCAGAAGCTGGCCCACAAGAACGACTCTCTGCAACGGGAGATAACTTGCCAAATGTAATTCAATATTTGAAAGAACAACACCCTCAATCTTTAGAAAGAATCCTAAATACTCTATCTCAAAAAATACCAAAACTAGAAAGAGTTGATGCCGAAATGATGCAGGATGGGCGATTGCTTCTACAAGTGAAAGATGCACCATTTGAACGTCCAATTTTAGCTAAATTTGCTTCTGATGGTACGCTGAAAATGCTTGCATACTTAACAGTACTTTTCGATCCAGATCCACCGCAATTAATCGGTATTGAAGAGCCTGAAAATCAATTACATCCGCGTTTACTCCCAGAATTAGCTGGTGAATGTCGAGCGGCTTCTGCTCGAAGTCAGTTGATGGTCACGACACATTCACCTTTTTTCATAGATTTACTCAAGCCAGAAGAAGTTTGGGTACTATATCGTGATGAGCAAGGTTATACTCAAGCAAAAAGAACTTCGGATATGCAAGGAATAAAAGAATTTATAAATAATGGTGCGACTTTAGGTAATTTGTGGATGGAGAACTATTTTGATGTAGGTGATCCTCTGACAAATGCTGGCGGCTCCACCCTAAAGTCTATTCGGAAATAGTCGATGCACATTGAATTTCTCATTGAGGATTATTCTGGAGGTGAAGCTCTCAAAGAACTTTTGCCTTTATGTCTAGCTCCTGAAACACAATATCAAGTGCGTAACTTTAGTGGTAAGTCAGACTTGCTCAAGAAATTGCCAGACCGATTAAAAGGTTATAAAGCATGGATACCCGCTGATTACTTAATTGTTGTTTTAATCGATCGTGATGATCAAGACTGCATTGGACTCAAGCAACAATTAGAAGATATAGCTACTAACGCTAGATTCATTACCAAAACGAAAAATAATGAGTGTTTTCAAGTCTTAAATAGAATCGTGATCGAGGAATTAGAGTCATGGTTCTTTGGAGATATTGACGCAATTGTAAAAGCTTATCCTGGTGTTAAGCCTAGTCTCGCCCAACAAGAAAAATACAGAGATCCCGATGCAATTCAAGGTGGGACGTGGGAAGCTTTAGAACGTATATTGCAGAGAGCAAGGCATCATCAGGGTGGCTTGGATAAACCGAAAGCGGCGAGAGATATTGCACGGTGTATGAAT
>JANNDQ010000782.1:0-4458 GCA_031387965.1 Chamaesiphon sp. OTE_75_metabat_567 | reverse complement strand
ATATCTTCTTTCATAACAAGAGACATCCCCAAGAAATGGGAGTTGCTGAGATTGAGTTGTTTTTAACACATTTAGCCGTTGTAGATAAAGTTGCGGCATCCACTCAAAACCAAGCTCTGAGTGCTTTATTGTTTTTGTATAGAGTCGTTCTTGAGCAGGAATTAGAGAAGCCAATTGATGCCATCAGAGCCAAGCAGTCTCGTTATTTACCGACAGTCCTCACACCGGAAGAAGTTAGGGTAATTATTCAGCAGCTATCTGGCGAGTACAAAATTTTAATCCAGCTATTATATGGCAGCGGTTTGCGGTTAAATGAAGGACTAGGTCTTCGTGTTAAGGACATCGATTTTGGACATAAACACATAGTAGTTAGAGATGCAAAAGGGAATGAAAGTAGGGTAACAATGCTGCCAGAGATTTTAATCGATCCATTGAAAATTCAGCTGCAAAAGGTTAGAGATAAACATCAGCAAGATTTAAATTCAGGATATGGTTCGGTTTACCTACCCTTCGCCTTAAATCGGAAATATCCTAATGCAGATCGCCAATGGATTTGGCAATTTGTCTTTCCGAGTGGAACTATGACTAAAAATCCTCAAAATGGTATCTTATGTCGTTATCATCTACATGAAAGTGGACTACAAAAAGCGCTTAAACGAGCAGTGATGTCTACCAGTGTTGCTAAAAAAGTTGGCTGTCACACTTTTCGTCATAGTTTTGCGACCCATTTATTACAAAATGGCTATGATATTCGTACTGTGCAGGAATTATTAGGGCATAAAGATGTCAAAACAACGATGATTTATACCCATGTTTTAAATCGTGGCGGTAAAGGGGTAAGAAGTCCTTTGGATTAACTATCGCAGTCGATCGTCCTCCTATCAAATATGCCTTCACTAGACGAGCACTTAGACATAATCAATTAGAGTAACAGTCGATCGATCGCAAAAGCCAACCCAGCACTGCTGAGGGGCACAGTCAGATTATCCAGACCCCATTGAGCGATCGATTCTACGCCTGTAGCGACGATAGCGACGGGAATTCCAACTACCCAAGTTTGCCATGTATTACCGTGGACGTTCAATAAGACGATCGACACAATTGCATAACTGACAACTAGCATCGTGGCGGTACCCTCCCAGCTTTTGGTGTTGCCGACAATTGTATAGGGATGATTGCCAAATTTCTGACCAATAATCGCCGCTAATCCGTCACCCCACGCCATAATTAGAATCCCAATCACAGCGTAATGGGGAAGCTTGAGCTGCCAAAATATTGCGGTGAGGATGCCAATACTGACAGCATAAAAGAAGGTGCCTAGACTTTTTCGTCCGACACTATTTACGCCAGGTAAGATCGGCAATCGATAGGAAATCAGCGTCACGATTCCAGCTAATACTCCAGAGATAATTCCTACCCATCCGGGCAAATCAAGTAACCACGCCAGGATAATCACATTGCCAGTACCAATGTGTACAACTTTGCGAACCTGCTCTGGTTTAGTCTCGGTGTAGCGATGCAAGAGTTCGGAAGTCAGGACGATCGCGCCAACATATACTGGAACTGTAGCGATCCGCAACCAGAGCGGCAATTCGGTGAAAAATGTTTGCATGTAAATTAAGATGATATGAAAAAAAGTTTAATCCGATCGATCCGTGGTTATCAACGGTTTATCTCGCCATTATTTCCACCTAGCTGTCGTTTTACGCCAAGTTGCTCCCAATATGCGATCAAAGCAATTGACAGGTTTGGGGCAATGCGCGGTAGTTATTTAGCCACCAGTAGAATCCTCCGCTGCAATCCCTTCCATCCTGGTGGCTACGATCCAGTCCCCGAAAACCTAAAACCTAAAGCCTAAAGCCTAATCATGAAACCTTATCGTCAAGTACCGATTCAAGAATGTGGCGAGCCGCTGGTGGCGATTCCGCTGGAGTTATTTGCTGTGGAGACACCTCATCCATATCTAAAATGTGGGGCAGATTATGCAGGTAGTTCTCCTTATTATCTCCGGCAGGGGGTACTCGATCGAGTAATTCAAGCCCAAGCACGATTGCAACAGCTACATCCTCAGTGGCAGATCCAAATTTTTGATGCTTATCGTCCAGTGGAAGTCCAGCAGTACATGGTCGATTATACATTCAAACAGACAGTGGCGAGTCGTAACTTAGATCTAGACAAGCTTTCAGCCGCAGAGATCACCAAAATTTGGGAGGATGTTTATCAGATTTGGGCGGTTCCAAGTTTCGATTTAGCGACACCGCCACCTCATAGTACGGGCGCGGCGATCGATATTACTTTAGTAGATGCAGATGGTAATTTAGTAAATATGGGTTCGTCAATTGATGAAATGTCAGATCGATCGTTACCAGAGTATTTTGGGGATTCTTCAGATCCAGTAGAGCAACAATATCACCACCAGCGGCAACTACTCGATCGAGTGATGACAGATGTTGGCTTCCTGCGTCATCCCGGCGAATGGTGGCATTTCTCTGTTGGCGATCAGCTTTGGGCATGGTTGAAAAATCAATCCGATCCCCAGCGCCCCATTCCAGCTTATTATGGAAGAGCAATCTGGTGACTCATCACTAGTTGTTAGAGTAACTGATAAATAACAAATACCATGAGTGTTTTTGTCTTATTATTTAATGCGCGAACCGATAATGAGGGGATTTATTCAACTCAAGTTGGCGATCGCAATGTAATCTTGATGTTTGAGCAAGAAGATGACGCAGTACGTTATGCCGATCAATTAGAAGCTGAAGATTTTCCCAAGCCGACAGTAGAGGACATCGATCCAGAGGAGATCGAAGAATTTTGTCAAGACTCTGACTATGATTTTATCCTCGTAACTTCGGAAATGTTGGTAACGCCACCTACCCAAAATTTGGAAGAAACAGATTGGCAGCCAGAAGGACGTAAACAAGCCCCAGCCGAGGATGATGGCATCGATCTTGAAGCAATGCGAAAACGGCTAGAACGTCTGTTGTGAATTAGTGGATAGTGGATCGAGTCTAGGAGCAACTATTAGTCTTTTAGTGCTAATTTGCTAGCGATTGCCATTACTGAAGTCTGATTGTCCCCAGATTTCTGATAGTAGCAAATCTTCATCTGGAGCGGTTGGTGCAACTGACACCCAGTGATGGGGGAGAATGATTCGATCGATCCAACCGCGTTCATTAGCGGTGACTGAGGGATGCTGTTTGTAATTATTCACAGTAGTTTGCAGGTGCAATCGCAGTTGAGCCAAAAGTTCGGGCGTTAACTGCGATCGTGAATCTGTACTAGCTAGATGCTTTGCCACGGCGAAGATAACTTGATAAATACAGCACTGGCGATATAACTGAAGACTCAATCGATCCGTTGGCGCATTCAAACCTTTTAATAAGAGTCCGATCCAGTGATGGACATAATCTAGATCGGCTAAACCTTCAACCATCACCAATATTTCTAAATTCAGGGCTGATTGGGACGTTTGAATTTCATGTCGGAACCAATCCCAACACAGTCGCACAATCTGATTGAACAGATGCTGATTTTCACTGCTAAATTCATGACGTTTACGGAAGTTATCACTTGCTAAGAATGCTTGGAAACCAGCTAATTCTGCTTCGCCATTGGCTAGTTCAAATTTTTCAATTGGTGCGCTTTGGGGAATAAGTGCCTCGATTAGTTGGATCTGAGCTAGTTTTGCGAGTTCTAGCGAGATGGTGCCGCCGAGGGTACGATCGCCTGCGAGGACATCAGTTTGGGCTTGTTGGATATTAACTAAAGCGAGTAGAGCGATCTCATCAAGACGATCGGGCGCATGAGAAATCGCCGTAACAATTGCTTGATTAATCGCTAGGAAACCAGATAGTTCAAAGGATTGGGCTAAACCGATACAAATATCAGTTACTCGATCGAGACATGCAGCAATTTGACTAGTATCTTTAGTAGCAATGACAGTGACAATTTCATCAATCTGCTCTTGAATTGTCGTTTCAAAAATTGATGCCACAATATCAAAACCTAACTCAGTTGCTGTTGGTAATGGAATATCAGCCGCACTCCAATCACCTAGCTTTAATTTTAATTGTTCGATGGTAATATTAATTCGCTCGACGATTGTAAATTCATTAATTTCTTGTCCAGCGATCTGAGCGTCTAAGCACTCATGCAAGCATGAATATCCATCTAATAGTAATAATTGAATTGACCGATCTATAGTTATTTCTAGATTGTAAAAGACTCTGGCGACATCCTCAAATTCATGAGCAATTAACTCGATCGTTGGTAATCCAACATTTGCAGCCGCCCCCTTGAGTGTGTGCAGCGATCTCATCAAATTATGTACTTTAACAGTAGTGTGTTCATTTGGCAGCGTCAGAATTTCATGCTCGATCGATTGTAGCAATTCTGGTGCTTCTGCTAAAAAGTAACTATAGGCTTGAGCTTGAATTTGAGAGTCGTTCATAATGA
>JANNDQ010000716.1:0-6025 GCA_031387965.1 Chamaesiphon sp. OTE_75_metabat_567 | reverse complement strand
TCACCTGCGTCAATCGTGAAAATCAAGGATAATGGGGTTGTGGATGGCAGGGGTATCGAACCCCTCTGCGTCAGTTTAGGAGACCGGACAGGCGACCACGCGCCACCCATAAGGGCAGCGAAGCAAGATTACTCTTGCTTCCTAGCTCCACCACTATTTAAGAGATTCAATCAACCTATCTAGTTTTTGACGGTTGTAAATTGGAGGGTTATTGTGTAGGTTCGATTCGACTCCTTCAAGCCGCACTTGATACTGTGAAATTGTTGCCATCGCTTGTTCGAGAGTCGTTTCGAGGTTATGGACTTTGCCTACTAACTCCTCAAGTACTGTTGCAATTTTGTCAACATCGTTATCAAAATTGTGAATTTTACCTACCAGTTTCTCGATAAATCGATCCATTTGAGATTCTTGATTAATAGGCTCTGATACTTTACCTATTGATTGCGGTATCTCTCCTGTTTGTGTCATCGTTGTATTTGAGTCAAAATCTTCTCCAAAAGTATCTGTAGATAATTGCCCCAATTTTTTCTCGACTTTTATGTCCGTATAGTTGAATCGAGAATCACGTCTAACTGCAAATATTTCTTCAATCATCGAAATATTCACTTCTTCACTAGCCATATAATAATACAACGATCTTCCTTGGCTATTATTGACCTCATTTAATTGTGAGCGATAAACTAAATCTAGCTCCATTAAGGAACCTAGATAATGGTGAATGGTAGAATTATTCAAATTTCTAGGGTGTTTAGCTGTGATATCAGTAGAACAAATTTGTGGAGAAGACACTACTATTAGTAATGTTTCTAGGATGGCTGTTTTTAACTGCCTCAACTTAATTCCTACAGATTTATTTTCTTTTATTTCTAAAAAAGAAGGTAAATTTGTAGGAATAAATCTACTTTCATCAATCGGGGTAATCGCAACTTTTGAGACAACTGAATTAGAATTGTTTGAATATTCTTGTGCCATCTGAATGTCCTGCTCTAAAATATGTCTTACGTCAGCGAATTTTTGCAGTTTCAAACAATTATTAATTGCTTCAAACGAAATCTGCGGTTGTGCAATATATACATATCTTGCCTTTCTATCGGAGTATTGTCTGCAAACTAGATTTAGGCTAATTAAAACTTTGAGCCTACTATAAATTGTTTGTGTCGATACTGAATCGCTAGATATTAATTTCAGTTCAGAGGCTGTTTTTTCTTCTCCTGAAAATAATTGTATTAAGATGAGAAAAGGTTTTTTAGGGCACTGTGACATCTGTTGCACCCAGTCGATATTACATTTGTCTGAATCATTAAATTGTGGCATATTACTATTTGTCGCATCCTGATTAGTGTGAGCGACTAGCGGCTCCAAATCTATACAAAGATAATTTTCATAGGCACCTCTTGCAGTATGTTGTTTTCTTTCAATCAAGCCGAGTACTTCCAAATTAGCTGTTCTGTTTAAAACAGTACATTTGGATGTATAAATGCTCTGAGCAATAGAAGAAGAGATGCTTCCAGGCTCTCGACCGATTGCTTCTAAAATTGATAAATCCACCGGATCGCATTCATAGAGAGATGGTGCTCTGCTCATAGAATCATTAGTGAATTCTATTGGCAACACTGTTTGAGTATCATACATATTGACTTGTTAAATTTTGCAAAAATTCGTTAGTGTCGAGAAAGTATCGACACTAACGACTTGACTATACGACTGAGTTTTTGAGATAATAAAGATATTAAAAGTCCCTCCTGTTCCTAGCGTGCTAGATACAAGTTGCGGTTTTGTTGGTTACTGTACGAGACTCAGAGATAGAGAGAAAGCGGTCAAACTAAGTCTCTATCTCTAGCAGCGTACAGACAAATGGAGTTGACGAGACTTTACACAGTTTTGTCGGTTTCCATTAATTTCACCTTACCATGTTTTTCTTGAAACGAACAAAGGAAACAAAAAATAAACTGTTGAACTTTAAAGTCAAATTTGTTGCTTCTAAAGATCAATCGTAGCAGAAATACAGATTTACTGCTTGCTATACTCTCCGCTTGTTCCAGGCACGAAAATATTCAATCGTCCAACCTTTGGCTACATAGTCCTCATAGGTATACCATCCTCCGGCATTTTCTCGTACCGTCATTACTCCATCGCATTCCTCAAAAGCTGTAATCACTCCATAAGCTTTCGCTAGGTCATACCATTCTCTAAATGTTGGCTGACCGCTACTACCTGCTTTTGCTGTTTTCTCTAAAGCTTCATTTGGTATCCACTGATTCTCGATTGCAGTTTTTAACCAAGCTCCAGGACGCTCGATTCTATCGCTAGCGATTGCTTCTTTAAGTGCAGCAACTGCACTTAATACTGCTGCTTCTGGTGCGGATCTAATGACTTTAGCTAGTGTTGAATTAACCTTGATTCCTAAACTATCTAAGTCTGGTGAAACTCGGTCAAGAACTGCGCGTTTATCTTCCATAGAGATAACGTTGACAGCTGACTCTGGTTGAGTATTTTGTATAAGCAAGACATCCGCCTGCGAAAACTCTATAACTTTTAAATCCGTTATCACATCTTGATTAGGCTGATTCACCGCTGTATTTCTTAATTGCTGATTCAAACTCTCATTCTGAACTTTTAATCTTTTGTTTTCAGCTTCAATCTCACTCATTTGAACTATCTTTCCATAGACAGTTGCGTTTTGATGTTCTAACTCTTTCACCTTATCAGAAAGGACTTTAATTCGCTCTCTAAGTGTTTTTATTATTGCATCCTTGGATGACTCTGACGGTCGCTGTTCGGGGGCAATACGTGCTGTTTCTGTGGACTGTTGCCGCAGATGTTCGATACGATTTTTAATCTCTGTTTCCTTATACAAAAATGCCTTAGAAACCCCGCAAGCAGCGGCAACGGTAATAAAGTTAATTTTCTGGCGGGTGCGAATCATCTCTTTAATCCCACGATCTACCTTATCGAAGGATTCTTGCCTTTTCTTTTGGGCATTTTGCCGCAATCCTTCGACATTGCGTTGAATACTCATATTCGTGCTTCCTCCAAGCTGGCAATGATGGTTTCAAGGTTTACTTTAATCCTTTCGTTCATTTCGACTTGTCGATGCCATCCGTTGACTTTAGCTTTGTCTATCAGTTTTTGTGTTTGAGCTAGCTGCTGACGATGATCCGCCAAATAGTCAGCAGTAGTCCGAAAATGAGTACAGGTCAAACAAGCATTTGCATGTGGGCAGCCTTTAATAATTATCGGCAAAGCACAAGATCCGTTCGGTAACGCTTGGGCGTAGACATTCTTCTTGAACCACTGCAATGTCTCATCATCTGCTTCGACATCATTAGCTGCTACTATCTGTCCAGCAATGTTCACCACACGATCTTGGAATTTAGCGATTTCCTGTTTCATCGTCTGGTCGTGGATCGTTGCGTAGGTCGCGGTCATTGCCGGACTTTCGTGACCTAAGAATCGCTGAATGATATGCTGCGGTACTCCGTTGTTAATCATTCTGGTACCAACAGTGTGCCGGAACTGGTGGGATTGAAAGTGCCAAATCTTGCCAGTGCCATCGCAGATGTTCTGGGTCTTGGCGAGGTAATTTAGGTAATCAGCAAGAATCTTTCTGGTCATGATTTTCGGCACTGGGTTAAATCCAGGTCGTTTCATCCCACCGTTAGCACAAAACATGTATTCCCAGTCTGATGGCAGATGCTCTTTGATATATTCAACCTGCTGCTGAATCGTCATCACCACTTCTCGCGAGAGGGGAATAGTAATTTCCTTTTTCATTTTGAACTGGTAATATTTCATAAACCAGTCACCTGCTTTGTCTTGCAGCAAGCAGTCTAATTTGAGGTTTACCAGTTCTGATATTCTCATGCCGCATTCTTGCAGGACGATGACCATTCTTGCCACTGGTGGAGCAAGATCTGTTAGATGCTCGTTAAGCTGTTCGATTACTTCATCGGGAATATAGCGCGGTAATCGCTTGGGCATTCTTCCCAAATCTTCGGAGCGGACTAGATACCTGGGCACCTCTAGCCACTGATTCTGATAGCAATCCTCAAAATAGAGTTTGGCAGTATGAAGTGTCTTATTGCGACTGCCGACAGATAGTGAGGTGCCCCCTAGTAAACCAGCAAAGTTGATGAGTACGGAACGGTCAATTTCAGATGGCTTAATGTTAGGGTAGTATTCTTGGAAATAACTAGATAGCCGCCGCAGGGAACTTAACTTCTCTTGGACTGAGGAGAAGGTCAGGCTAGCTAGTGCAATCTTGATATGCTGCTTAACTGTCGAGTTCATCCAGGGTTGAGTTATTTGCTCAAAGTTGAGCTTATAGCTTGACCTCCCCACCCCAGGCTCGATGCCCAGTCGCCGACAATCCCAACACTGTTTCTCATATTCCTTGAGTGGATCAATGACAAACAAAGAAGCTGGTTCTACTGGAGTAAAATCTTTCCCACAATCTTTGCAGTAATATACCTGTGTCCGCTTCCCTGACTTGTTCCTGCCGTTCTTTCTCAAGTTAGTCCCGCTGCAAAATTTACAGACAACTAGCTTTTCATCATTCTGACGACTGCGAATCGGTACGTTAGCGAAGCCTGCGCTAGGCGCGGTCTGTTCTGGTGATGGATTCATCCGTTCTCTCTCGATTATCTAAATATTTCTGATATTCCGCCTTCATGTCTTCGGTGCTGACATGAACGTAGGTATTGATAGTGGTTTGAATACTGGCATGTCCCAGTCGCTTCTGGACGTAAGCCATGCTCATTCCTTCACGGATTAGATCGGTGGCGTGACTGTGGCGAAATATGTGTGGAGTGATGGCGATTCCGGTTTTCCTCTTGAGTCTCAGGAATAGATCCATCACTGCGCTATAGGACATTGGCTTACCGATTTTGCCGTCCCAAAGATTGACAAAAACATAATCGCTCAAGTTATCACCGAGAATGTCCATCAGCTCTCCCACGTATTCTGTGTAGAGAGTCATCAGCTTTTTGGTGACGTTTAAATCAAGTGGTTCTATTGACTTGGATCTGGCTCCATTGGCGTTATTTTTGCGGGGGCAGATCTTAATTAGATTATCCCAAGATTGAATGTCTTCATGGCGTAAACCTAGAGCCTGTCCGATTCTCATACCAGTCTCTTGCAATAGACACAGCAGGAACTTGTCTCTGATGTTCTGGCAAGCTTCCACAAGCTGACTTGCTTGATCTGTATCGATGGTCTTTGGAATCTTTCTTGATACTTTGAGCTTGAGTAATCTGGTTCTGGTTGGCTTCCCTTTGGTGATGTGATGTAGAAATCCCTTATATCTTCTTCCAGGCATCACTGAGGAGCGATACAGGGGGATATGGGACACACTTCCTGTCTGCTCTTGGTAGTCATAAAACATGCACACGGCAGTTAATGTCAAATTCACTGTGGCTTCAGATCTTCGCGCTTGTTGCTCGACGATAGAGATCGTGCCGCTGGGATTTGGACTTCTCAGCCATGTCATAAAGTCGGCTAGGTCTGAGGGCTTGATCTGATCCCACTTTAGATAGCTGACTTGCAAGAAGTCCCAGTAAAGTTTGAGGGCTTGAGCATAAGCTTTAACCGTGTTGGGAGAGCGATCTAAGTTCTCCATGTATTTGACAAACATGCGGATTGGTTCGATTGGTAGAAAGTCTTCACCAATTACCGTCCAACTCTCCCTACTAGTCTCGTTGAGTATGACCTTTTGTAGTTTTACCATGTAGACTATGTGGACGATAGTTACTGGCTTTAGTATATCATTCTAAGATGTTGTTGTTGTAGAGTTTTTTATTCTTTCTTTACTTTATGGACACAGCTTTGCAAGCTGTACATAACTAATTTTCGTTGGGCCGCCAGGTAGTGGAAAAACAATGCTAGCTCGCCGCTTACCCGGGATCCTGCCGCCGCTCTCATTTGCCGAAGCGCTAGAAGTCACCCAAATTCACTCTGTCGCTGGCTTGCTCAAGGAGCGGGGTTTTCTGGTGTGTGACAGACCTTATCGCAGCCCTCACCACTCAGC
>JANNDQ010000706.1:0-3540 GCA_031387965.1 Chamaesiphon sp. OTE_75_metabat_567 | reverse complement strand
AACAAGTGAAAGATCCCTTGACACAAATGGGCGATCGATCCGGTATGATCACCCTGTTCGAGATCGTTCAACCTGCCCAAATGCAGTAATAGCAATTCGTATAAGGCTTCCTGAGGACGTTCGCTCAAGGCTTGCGCTAGCACGATTTCGGCGAGATACTGACTAGCAGCTAGTTTACCCAGATCGCCGATCGATTTCTTGTAGGTAGTCACCGTTTCCGCTTGGGTAATCTTATCGAGTGAGCGACCTTTGGCGATGAATAAATTATTGACGACAAATAGGGCACTTCGTCCACCCAGACTAGATTTCGACTTGCGGGCACCCGGGACGATCGCTCTAATTAAACCATACTCACGGGTGAGAATAGTCAACAATCGATCGTTTTCACCGATGGGTATAGCTTTGAGATTGATTCCGGTTGCTTTGTAGGTGCCACTCATCGGATAGGTTATCCCGATAAACCTTTATAATATAGTCCTTCAGGGTATTCAAGTATCGATGTTGGCGGCAGCTCCGCCGCCGAATACCTAAATTGCTGTTAACGAAAAGATTCTAGTGACAGAACAAAAGCAAAATTTCCTCAGAAATATTTGGTACTATGCGCTATCGGGAGAACAGCTCAAAGCTGGTCAAATGTTCGCCAAACAATTGCTCGGCGAACCAATTGTGTTTGGACGTACTGATGATGGTGAAGTATTTGCACTGCGAGATATCTGTCCTCATCGCGCTGTACCATTAAGCTGTGGGCGGTTCGATGGCGAAGACATTGAGTGTGCTTACCACGGTTGGCGATTCGATCGAATCGGTCAGTGTCAACTAATTCCCGCGCTGCATCAAGGACAGGATCTAGATCTGAGCAAGTTTAAAGTGCGGCGGTACCCAGTCCAAGAAGTCCAGGGGAATATCTGGATTTTCATGTCCGAGCAAGAACTTGGAGATAGCGAAGTCACCCATCCAGTTCCAATCGTGGCTGGATTTGAAGGAGAGACTCATCAATCGACATTGACGATGAAGTTTCCCTGTTTTATCGATCATGCCGTTGTCGGGTTGATGGACCCCGCTCATGTGCCCTTTGTCCATCGGGCGTGGTGGTGGCGAACCGATGCGATTCTCACTGATGAGATCAAAGCCTTCGATCCTTCGCCCTACGGCTTCACCATGCGTCGCCATCGGTTGGAACGTGAAACTTTCTTCTATCGGCTGCTGGGCGGCAATACCGAGACAGAGATCTCGTTCCAACTTCCAGGGGTAAGAATTGAACAGATTGTGACAGATACCAATCGAGTTGCCAATATGACGGTAATCACGCCGATCTCCGAGACAGAGACGGAAGTAACAACCATATTCTACACAACGATCGGCTGGTTCAAGCCCTTGCAACCAGTTTTGTTGCCATTTATCAAGACTTTCCTCGGTCAAGATCGAGATATGGTAGTCAAGCAGCAAATTGGGCTAAAACACAATCCACCGCTGATGCTAATCCGCGATGCTGACACTCAAGCAAAATGGTACTATCAATTGCGATCGGAATTCATTAAATCGATCGCCGAAAACCGCGAGTTTGTCAATCCAGTTAAGTCGCAAATACTTCATTGGCGAAGTTAGGAATGAGGATAGTTATTTGAGATCATGCGTAGATCTCAAACGGACTTGTGCATACACGATAGCTTCATAAGGGAGGTTGGGGGGGTAGAGCAACATCGAAAACGAAGTCTAGCCCTACTGATACTGTTACTCAGTCTCGATCGAACTCGAACCTGTCAACATCTGTTCTAGTTCCATCCGCTGTTCCATTTGGCGCAGGAAATAACCTGTCATCATTGCCGAACCCAACAAATTTGCTAAGTTATCGCGATCTGTTGTTACCTGTACGCTGAAGCCATCACTGGGCAACATTCCCAATAAACCCTGAATGTTGTGAGTGATAATATCTTTTACCTGGGGAGTTGTCGCCTTAGCAATTTGGGCTAAGACTTCTGGAGATTGGTGTTGAAGATATTTCAGTAATTGGTTTACCTGTGCATCTTCAGATTTGTTAGCCAGAAAATCAGGATTAAATGCCATTATGACCTAGTTTAGATGGAGCGAGGTGGCGATCGATTTATCCTAAGTAATGCTCTTTCACCACCAGTTATTTGTGATGAGTGTAGTCAAATTATGCCTAGGACTCGATACAACTATGATACTGTGTTATTGAGGATTTTGTGAGAATCTGATCCCTATGCTTAGTATGCCCTGAGAAGGGTTATCCACATTCATCCACCGGAAACTCAAGTTAAAAGTAGCGCGAATCAGCCATTAGTTGGGACTGTTTCAATTTGTTTCAGTAGTAGAATCCACCTCCTGATTTTCATCGCTTGAGGGAGGGGATAATTCTAGCTCTTGCTGCTCGATCAATTTCCGATCAGCTACGGCTAATTGCTGAGTCGGCAAGTCATTGAGTTCATACGTACGATTGAATTTTTCGGTTACTTGCAGGAGTGCCGAACGACTCCCTGATTGCCGCCGCTTGCGGACAAATCCGACTTCGACGAGTTCCTGGACATGCTGATATGCACCGCTCCCCCGCAATTCTACCAGCTCAGTCTGAGAAATCGATCCCTTAATTGCGATCGCGGCTAATGTCCGCAGCGCACCTGTACCGATTTCGGCGGGAATCATTTTGTCGATCAGAGCTTGAAACGATCCACGTAGCTGAAGCGTGTATCCATTGGGCACTTCGACTACTTCCAGCGCACTGTCACGATGAGCATAGTCATCCATCAACTCCATCATGGCAGTTTCGGCGGTATCTCGATCGCACCCCGCACATTCAGCGATAAAGGCTAAATCTAGGGGCTGTCCCTTGAGATATAAGATGGCTTCAATTTGACTGGCGAGACGAAACATTATTTAGGCTTTAGGTATTAGGCTTTAGGCTTTAGGTATCTAGCTTCTGTAGGGTGGGCACGGCCCACCAGCTAGGTTTCAGGCAATTCTAACACTATATTTTTTGAGACAATCTATCTTCCAAGCAACCCAATCTTACTCTATCAGGACCAATTCATCTTTTTCAGTTGCCATTTCATCGAGAGTTTGCCAGCCTGGATTCCACTGTTTGGGGTCTTTGGTAGCTTGAGCGTTGATCCAAAACCTGACACTAGGATCGCAGGATGAGAGCATTTCAGCGAATACCCACTTGCCATCTTGCTTGCGATTTACTACCTGAAAGTGTCGCCATCCCCACATTTTTTGGGTGGCTGTCCATTTTGAGCCGAGTAAGTACGGAAATTTTTGTTTTTTTGCCATTAGATTGCAGTGTTTAGCCACTACTTAACAACTTTAACAGTTAATTGAGGGTCTAATCGAGATCGAAGGTTTGGAAATTAGCCGATCTCGGCACGTCCATCACAAGCAGGATGAGACAAACTGGCGATTTTTGCTGAGTGATTTTTCGCCTCAGTTTTCAACTGCCATCCACCTAAGTTATTAGCAATAATAGCTATCTCTCCCGCACATTTTTGAGGAGTAGAGAGACCCGATTTACCCATACTCGATCGA
>JANNDQ010000501.1:0-1553 GCA_031387965.1 Chamaesiphon sp. OTE_75_metabat_567 | reverse complement strand
ACAATTTTCAATCTCTTTCCTCGGATGGTACGAGATTTGGCAAAAACCCAATCTAAGGAAATTAATTTTGTGATCGAGGGTGGCGATCTACTCCTGGATAAACGGCTCCTAGAAGAGATCAAAGATCCCTTAATGCATCTGTTGCGAAATGCGATCGATCATGGGATTGAAACGCCAACAGAACGCCAGCAAAACGGTAAAGTTGCCGCTGCAACCTTGACGATTCAAGTCCGGCAAACTGGCAACCAAACCACGATCGAGATCCGCGATGATGGGCGAGGGTTGGACGTACAACGGATTAAAGCCACTGCGATCAAGCGTGGTTTGTATACCAAAGCTGAACTGGATCTGATGAGTATTGATCGCATTCACTCCCTGATCTTTGCGGCGGGCTTTTCTACTCGCGCACGGGTGACAGAGCTGTCTGGGCGGGGTGTCGGACTAGATATTGTCCGTACTAATGTCGAACGCATCAAAGGCTCCGTCGATGTCGAATCAGCACCAGATCGCGGCTGTACCTTCCGCATCGTCCTTAGCCATGCGATCGGTAGTTCTCAGGTGATGATCGTCGATGTCCGCGATCAAACCTACGCTATTCCCGTCGAATTTGTCGATCGGATGTTGTTAGTCAATAAAGCGGAAATCTTCGCGCTCGGTGGCACTCCCACCACCCAGATCAACGGCAAAACGATCACCGTCGCGTGGTTGGCAGATTTGCTCGCTCTCCCCGCCGTCGCCCCCAATTCCCCTGGGGAAGTGACTCGAACATCCAACTCTGTCGCCTGTCTCCTGCTCCAGTCAGGACGGCAACAATTGGCTCTGCTAGTTGATTGCATCAACGATCGTCAGCTAATCTCGATCGAGTCCCCCCATCCCATCCTCAAAAATGTCCCCCATCTATCTGGATCGACAATCTTGGGTACAGGGGAAGTCTGCTTGGTACTCAATCCACTCGATCTATTTACAACTGCGGCAGGCGGTAATCCTCTCGCCCCAGTGCTGGTTCCAGCTACTGCTGCGGCAATTGCTCCAGACGCAGCTCCGACCATTTTATTGGTCGAAGATTCCCTCGTGATTCGGACACAATTGACCCGGATTCTCAAAGGAGCTGGGTACCAAGTGACAGTGGCAAACGATGGTTTGGAGGGCTGGGAAAAACTCCAAGCAGGGCAATTTGATCTCGTCGTCTCTGACGTAGAGATGCCACGATGGGGGGGTCTAGAACTCACCAACCAGATTCGCAGCCACTCTGAGTACCAAAATCTCCCAGTGGTGCTCGTGACAACCCTATCACAAGCAGTCGATCGCGATCGCGGTCTTCAAGCTGGTGCCAATGCCTATCTCACCAAATGCGACTTTGATCAGCAATTGCTGTTGGATACGCTGACAAGATTGATCTAGGCTTGAGGGATTGGGCTTTAGGCTTGAGGGAATGTTAATAATAAATGGTAGACGGGGAATAGTAGATTAGGATGCTTGCATCCTTTTTTCTAAATTCCAAAGCCTAAAGCCCAAAGCCTAAAGCCTAACTCCTAAAGCCTAAAGCCCAAAGC
>JANNDQ010000494.1:0-7813 GCA_031387965.1 Chamaesiphon sp. OTE_75_metabat_567 | reverse complement strand
TGTTTAACAGACTCTCCCAACATTTTTTTTCGCCCATAGTTAGAGACTGACATCGATAAAGTATGGGCTAGGTTCGCAACTTCGGCTTGTTCGTCCCTGGTTACACGGATGGATAATTTGACGTTTCTAGATTTCATTTCAGTTTCTAAAAGTAGTGTGAGACAAATCGATAATTAGCATTAGGATCTTGGGGTTCTAGGGGGTTTCCCCCTAGCCAGCAGTGGCAAAGGAGCGCAGCGAAAGACATGAAGTGTCGGACTTTGCCCTTGCTGGCTCCGGTGAATCTAAGCTAACACTAGAGATTTCAAAATGAGGAGGGTAAACTGCGTCATGTTTTGTGATAAATATGACGCAGTTTCCTCTTGCTACCACAATTTAACTGTGGTAGCAAGGTTGTCCGACATCTGGCAATTTCGGGAAATTTACTGAGACTAACTACCTTGAGACTCCCTTAAACTGAAAGCAGCTTGACCGGACAAGAGAAGTTTAACAACTGTTAAACAGTCATCCAAAATAGACGAAATAAATAAATTTGAGATTTAAACTATGACCAATAAAAAAGTTCAAGGGGTGCTAAGGATAGAGTTCTTAGACAACTATCCTACACAAGTGTTGCTAGCTAATTATTTACGAGGTACAGGTGATGCTAAGGGACATGTGTTGAGCGCAGCAATCGCATATTTCTACCCGATAGCATTGGCAAAAACCAAAGGGATATCGCAGCAGGACAAAGAAATGGCTTTACTGGATGCGATTAGGGGACTGGAAAATCAGAAAAAATATTTGATTGACTACTATCGGATCCACCAAGGAATTGAGATCGCCTCAGATTTCTACGCCCAAGCTGGTAGTTCTGCTATTGGTACAAACACATTGTCTGTAACATCAGCACCTCAGACTATTGAGGATGAAGATGAGGATGAATTCACTGCCAGTTACGTTAGTTTTAATTAGGAGAATGACCAATGACAGATGTAGTAACTATCGCAGTTGATACAGGAGCCAGTGGGACTAAGGTTGTAGCAGCGATCGGCAAACAGCCATGTGTTGCGGTGCTGATCGAACCCCATTGCATGTTGATTAACGATCCGAATTTGCTTGTCAAAAATAATGAGTTTGACGAGCACAAGGTTTGGGTAAAAATTGGCGATGAAGCTTACGCCGTGGGAACTCTCGCCGAAACACTGGGAGCCTCTCTAAAGCTAAAACCAGCTAAATATATAACTGCTGCCCCCAAAATCTGTGCTGCAATTGGTGTTGTTATGCAGCGATTAAAATTACCATCCCAATTCGATCTAAATCTAGTCTGCGTATTGCCAGCATCCGAGTATGAGGATCACAATGTCATGACCGATAAAGTGTCCTCGGCAATCAAAACATTAACGTTACCGAGCGGTAAAGTTAAAATCAAACTAAAAAATATAAAAATATTTCCCGAAGGGTATGGATTACTCCAAGGGCAAAAAAATAAACCGAAAGAGTACGACTCGATGACAATGGTTATGATGGGGCATCGCAACGTTTCAACTTTTGAAACAAAGCGGGGTACACTTTGTCAACCACACACGTCAAATTATGGTTTTAACCATTTTTTAACTGACGTAGCAAGCCAGACTGGATATGACAAAGAGGAGTTACTGAAACCAATTTTGGAACAAAATAGGAAATCAATTTACCACTCCTCTATCGCACTATTAATTAAACAAATAGACGAAACAGAATCAAAGATCACAAAGCTTGAAAAAGATCCAGTGTATTCGCGAGAGTACAATATAGTTATGCGCGATAAAGATATTGGACTGCTCAAAGCCGAAATTGAAAAGTTCAAAACCGAACTTGAAAAAGATAAAGAGTCTAGTCAAGATTGTGACAAAAAATACAACGAGCGGTTTTACAGAATAATTAAGTCCGAAGGCAAAGATCGAGATTATGAAAACACTAAAATACAGCAAGCAGTTGTAAAGGCAACGCAAAATTACGTCACAAAAACAACTGAATGGCTGGACGAATGTATGCCTAACAGGACAAATATAATTTGTGTTGGCGGCGGTACAGTAAATGTGTTTTGGGATGATATGAAGCCATTTTTGGCAGGGCGGATAGTAGGTTCATCAGAGCTTTGTGTGCTAAAACACATAGCAATCGATTACCCCGATCATGATGCAGCTAAACCTATGCGGGCGAGTGGCAGGTTTGCTGATATTTATAGCTTGTTTATTTATGCGGTTGGCTAACTTCTAGATATCTATTGTTTGTGGTTTAAGTTAAATAATGCTTGTAAAGTTGAGGTTTAAAATTATGACATTTGCGAAAGTTCACTATCTTCACCTAGTAATGGGTGAAATCGGCGGTGTTGGAAAGTCTTGGTTCACGAAGCTGTTGATCGAGGCATATAAAGATCTTTGCCTCGAACATGATGTTGTTGACTGTGATGAGACTACGCCAAACGTAGGTCGAGCCTACGATAGACCCAATTATCACCCCGATTGCATTGGTGAATATGAGCCGAGAAAACCGATTTACTTTATTTCCGAGAATTTGAATGACCGAGATCTGCCATCGGAGATGATCGGGATGGCAATGAAAAAAGATGTAATTGTTAATACGCCAGCGCAAGTGGGTAAAGTTGTTAATGCCTGGATTCAAGATTCTGGCTTGTTAGCGATGAGAGAGCATGGTCTAAATACAATCTGTTGGTTTGTCGGTAAACCAACAAACGCATCGATCGAACAGCTTCGATCTTTACATACTATTCATAACGGTAAACTCAAGATTGTATTTGCGAAAAATAATTTCGTGGGTCACGCTGGAAGTTGGAAGAGTATTATGGATGACCACACTCTAGATTTCCTGGAAACCGCCGGAATCCAGCACATTGACATTTCTGATCTCCGCCTTAACGAGGAGCAGCGCAGGTTGATCGATCAGGAGTATGCTGTCTTCTCTGAGTTAGCATCTCCTGACGATCAACGATTGCAACTCCACGAAAAAATGAAGTTCGCGCAGTATTTGAAGACGACGATCGCCACTATCGTCGGAACTGGACTTCTACCTATTGCAGATAAGCCCTACTCTTGAAATCGGAAAGCTATAATACGGCTTTCCGTTACACCCATCTCGGTTACTTTTAAATCGATTTGAGATTGGGTGGAGTGTTGCTTAATCAGCTTGAATGTTAATTATTTAATATCTTTATCTTATTGCCAATTGACAAGCAATCAATTATCCAACTGGTATTTTTGTAGATTTTAAGATTAGCAACAGTCAGTTTGCTTACTTGTCTGAATGATTGACAACTTTAATTATTTTATACTCTGCAATACTGTTTTGTTTAAATAAACAAGATGCTATTATTTTTGTAAATTCAAGCTTGATAGCAATGAAAAAAGCAACTATTTTAGGATTAACCACAGCCATTAGTGTTGGATTAGCTATGTGTGCAGGAAGCGTTAATAGTTTCCCAAAAATCACGACAGACTGGTCTAAACTAGAACCAGACATGAATATATTATTAACGAAGGTTTCTATGCCTCCATCTGTTGGAGATACATTAATCGATGGTGCAGGAGGGAAAAGTGATTGTCACTTAATGAGTATTAGTTCTAATAATGACAAACGCACTGTTACAACCTGGACTTGCTGGGGAGAAAAAGATCATGCTTTTCCGACAGCTCCTACACGATGGTCTGAAGTAAAATTAGTTGCAAGCATGAATATCTACAAAGATCCCACGCCTCAATCTGTTGGAAATACATTAACTGATAGTGCATCTCGTCAATATGATTGTCATGCAACTAATTATCTAAAGAATGATCGAGGAGGATCAGTATCAGAGTGGACTTGTTGGTCAAAGAAAGTATTTAAGTAGCAGTATCCAATAATAGAGATAAGTTTCTATTGTATAAATTAAAATATTTTCAATATCCATTAATTTAGGATTAATGGATATTGATAGCACAATTCTAGTATGTGTCTAAATTACAATAAATATATTGAACCGCAAAAAATATGGTTCCATTTGAGTCTAAGTTATTTATTGTTGTCGCCTAATCAGGTTGAATATAAATCTCTGTTGACACAACTTCTTCGGCAGAGTCAATTACATTAAAAATAGCTGACAACAAACTATCCTGAGAGCTATCTTTGTTATAGAACATGACATCCTTGTCGGAATCTGGGTAAATAGATAAAAGCACAACAAATTTTGACACTCCCAATGATTTCCATAGTTTTACTAAGCCTCTAGCTGCTGTTATCTTTGTCTCGACTTCACTAGGGTAAGGCGTAAGACTAAAGGCAATACGTTCATCACCAATTTTAGTAAGATAGTCAATTCCGTAAACTCGTCCGATAATAAAGCTAGAGCCTAAATCCTCCCATCTGCGGAAGTTTCTGATGCTTTTCTCTACACGCTCTAAGTGAGTTGGATTGATTTGTCTAGCAATAGAGGCCAAATGACTACTATCAAAACTAGATTTTAGATCCTCATAACCTAAAGAGCGGAGTAGAAATTCTGTATGGTTTGCTAGCATGTTAAATATTAAATTACTCGATTGCTTCTAATCATAGAATTGATTCTATTAAACTTAGCTCTTTTCTGCTCAACCACTCTGTCAGTTTGCCATCGAAATCACATTTGTAAAAGCCGTGAGAAGCCTTAATTATTTTCCCTGTCCCATTTTTATACTTTATTGCTCCTCCTATATATTCAACTAAATCATTTATTTTTAAATCATCCTTAATTAAAGTATCCTGACCTGATTCTATTTTAGCTGAGTTTATTTTGTAATTAGAGCAGCTCACGGCCTTGTTTGAATCAAAACAACCGTACAAAAAATCGCAGTAGATATATCCCGCTAGATCATTTATGTATTCTTCTTTACGGTATTGACAAAGAAAACAATTATCAACTTTGTACCCCTTTTTTAAAGAGTCTATTATCCTCCTCTCATAAAGTCTATCTTTGGCTCTTGTTAAGTCATGAGGAAAATCATCAGGAAAGGTAATAAATTCTGTGTAAGATATACTTATTTCCTGCTGTATTAACTCATCTACTGTCACTCTTAGTATTCTACTTTCGTGATTTTTATAAATAATAAAAAAATCGTATGATGCGAGACTGCTAATAAGTGACGACCGATCAAATCCTTCGTTATTAAGCATTTCAAGCACGGGATTTTTTAGAACAGTTTCTGTGATTTTAACTTTATTATTTTCTACTTCACTATCTTCTATTTCATTATCTTCTATTTCATTATCTTGCCAAGTCACTTGTAGTTCAAAGCAATCATCGTTACAAAAACGTTCTTTAAGCACTTTCTGGAAGTTGTAAAATTTAATTCGTTCTCCTTCAGAAATGACTCGTTCCTGAAATAGTTCAGTGCTGACCCCATAATCAATTTTTATTTCTATGATTTTATACTTTGACTTTTTCTTCTCCTCTGTTGACTCATGAGTGAACGCGATTTCTATAAATATTTTTTCTTCATGATTGTCTGAAGATAACACTAAATCAGGAATAAAATGATCTACTCTTTTTTCCATTTCTATTTTAGGATAATCTTTCGTTAGATCTGATCTAACTATTAAAATACCTACTAAACAAGGTGTTAAGTTATCTGTTTCATATCGATTGCAAACCTTCTCTACATTATATTCAATAATAAATTCTAAGTTCTTTTCTACAGCATCGTTGTACAGTTCAAGAAATGCTGTCTTTGTTGAAAAATGTAATTGTGATTCTCCTGAGCAACCCAATTTGTTATCTGGTTTGTGGCGAAAGTGTCTCTGCTGTATTTCTCCCATAAAAGGAGTGACAATAGCTTCACAATCTAAGCAAATAAATTTTCTTTCTCGATCCTTTTTCTCTAGGTCTTCAACGTCTGTAAATTGCTTTGTTTTTGAGTCAAGAGCATATCGATATGTAACATCATCAGACATATTTATTAGTAAATAAGAATACTTATTCGCAATAAAGTAAATTTTTACATGTAAGTCGAATAGATAGATCTCAAAAAAGAACCAAGTTGTCCGATATCGGACAACTTGGTTTTAAATACTTGTAAGTATTTGTAATGCTAGAACTATGAGCAACGCTCTAGCATCCGACGGTGGAGATATGTGAGGTAGCGGCGATGACGTATAGGCATCGAGAGGTAAGTTGGAGCTGCGCCCCAGTTTCTCACTGCACTCGGAGTCACCTCAAAAATCCGTACCATTACTAAATTACACCGTTTACCATCACCAAACTCACTATTTTCGACGCTAAACCACCGTTGAAGAAATTCGTAAACGTCAATATTTGGTTCTGCTAGAATTTCATTAAAATAATCCTCTTCCTGTGGACAACTTAATTTCATATGCGCTAAGTGAAAACATCACGTCCCCGTTGCGTAGCAATAAACTCTACTAGTAACGAACGACTTGACTTATCTAACTAGCTCAGAGACTTTTTAAATCTCTCTTTGGATGTTATCGGCTAATATTTTCTTGAGTAAATTATTTAATAGGTATACTTAAATTGACTATTCTTTTGTGATTGTAGAACAGTAGCTCGATCGCAAACTTCGCCGCAATCGGTGTAATTCGCTTTTCAGGAATTCGACTAAAAATCTCTTCAATCTGAGCTGAAGTAACCTGTTTCAGTCGTTCCTGCCAGATTCTCGCCGCATCAGGATAAAGCCTTACACACCGCTCGAATACAGTTAATGCTGGAAGCTTATTATATCCCTCCTGAAAACAAGATTGACTATACCGATTAACATAATCAGCGAGTGAAAGATTGGGCTTATCCTCATCTTCATCAGTACTACCCAGTGCTAAACCATGATCGAAAGATGAAACAAGTTCGATCCGCTCTCCCACCGCCATCACCTCCCAGTTATGGTCGTGTCTATCGCTATTATTCACCAGACAATCCAACATCATATAACCGACAAATAACTTAGCCCCAGTATCTATTCTGGCGATTGGCTGTTGCCAATTACTAGGTATTTTAACATCGGCTAAATCTAAAGCCTTCAATACATTCTCAACTGTATATTGCCGAGGATCGTCTAGATTGCAAGCTAAGATTTGAGTTAAAAACTCTTCCCCAGTAAATACTTGCGCGTTGGTAGGAACACAATTAATCGATACAACTCCTTCCACTAATTTAGTTGACTTACCAAAGTAACTAGTGGCTAATTCATACCTAGCTACAGGCAAACCCAACAAATTCGCAATCTCATTGACAACCTTTTCCGTCCAGTCGGTTCTGGCATCACTAATAATCGCCTGAGTGGGTGCAGCTTCCTTAAATAGACATTTGCCTAATTGAGGATGAAGATACCAATCCTTACGGAGCATTCCATCTTCTACCTGCTCATCTAAAATTAGCGCAGGATCTATCCGATAAATTTGATACTTTTCATCCATCTTAGTTACTAACGACTAAAGCATCGACTAAAGGTTGATAATCTAAATCACTAAACGGAATCGCCACCTTGCTGTCGATTTGAGCATGGCAGAGTAACTTACCAAACTTGTAGATATCATGATTGACTTGAGCGACAGTTAACTCAATGGCTTGAGGATGATGACTTGCTAAATCGGCAATATACCCGGGTGCAGTGCCTAATAGAACGTCTTGATGATAAATTAGTCCATTGTTAATCGTCAATTGAGTATCAATTTGAAGTTGATAAATATATTTGGCGATTTCAACACCATCAATAGCCCCAATCCCAAAATGGAAGTGATACTTGCCGAATTGATCGGGTGTAACTTCTGGGAAGAGATCGGAATTGTCAGCACCACTGCGCCCACCACTGCG
>JANNDQ010000638.1:0-3903 GCA_031387965.1 Chamaesiphon sp. OTE_75_metabat_567 | reverse complement strand
AGAGGGGTTCGCCACCCGTGATACTGATACTGTCGTGAAGATGAGGTTGATTTTGTTGGGCAATCCAGGCTAAAAGTTGCGCTGAGTCGATCGGGTTAGCATGAGTCGTAAAATCACGCGCTCCAGGTGTCTGTTCGATCGAGCAAGTCGGTTGTTTCGTCCAGGTATGTTCAATATCACAGTAGTGACAGCGCAAATCGCACCCCCCAAACCGGACAAAGATTTGTCTGGTGCCGACGTTGATCCCCTCACCTTGAATTGCTGAGAAGATTTCGATTAAGTTAGCGGTGAGTGCAGTCATGGGAGCAAAGATGAGAAATAATCGTTGAGCTAACTATTCTAGATCGGGTTTACGCTAATTGAACCGCTAAGCATCTTTAGTTTTGCTGTTAAGTAGTTTATTTCAAATATCTAACAAGTCGGTACCGCTGTTGTGTAAGTTGTCTTCTGGAGTGTTAGTTAGATTTAATTCAGCCAGCGGTGGGAGGTGAGGGGGTGAAATAACACACGGTAAATGTGCCCCAGCTAAACCTTTTTTAATATGGTCAGATGTTTGATTAAATAACACAAATAAAGGATAAAGATGTTCGGCACCTTCACTAATAATATGCCGATAATATTGCGGCATTACCCATTCATAATCATTATCTAATAACACCTGCGTTTGTCGCCACCGTGATAGTAGATCTGAGAGATCTTCTTCTGGACGATGAATAAAGATCAAAATCTCACCACCCATCTTAATTTTCCACTCTGGATCGCACATTAGATAAGCAAGATCGCAAGGTAGTAGGATAGTTTTAGATGTAGCGGTAACTGGTGAAAATTGATTTGATTGTTGCTCTAATCGAACTTTGCGGAGCTTAGCCACAGGCAAAGGTATGGTAATTAGACTTTCTGCCGATCGCCTAAACTCGGAATCATCTCCAGATAAGGACGATACTGTTTGAGCAATTCTACTGCCTCAGTATGGTTGCTGTACCTTGATAAAAGTTGTTCGTAATCCGATCGCTGAATCGACATAATAATTGATAAATTATCGGATCTGTAGTGGCGGGTGTCTTGCCTCGCTGTCTTGTCGTTTTCTTATTCGGGGGGAACCCCCGTTGGCGAAGCCTCTCCCCCAGGAGAATAAAAACGCCGCTAAACCGTCGGGAAACCCGACGAGCGCGAGACGCTTTATGCGAATAATTTAAGACGATCACTAGAAATTGTCTACAAACCCGCCATTCCCGACGACAAGTAAAAAATGTTGTGAATTCCTAGCCGAGTTTCTCGAATACTTTGAACATGGGTAAGTACATCGAGAGCAAGATTACGGCGACCATTCCGGCGAGGAATACCATCATAATTGGCTCCAGGACACTTGTAAGCGCCTTTACAGCTTGTTCAACTTCATCTTCATAGAAATCAGCAACCTTCATCATCATCGTGTCTAGTTCCCCAGTTTCTTCACCGATGCTGATCATTTGAATCGCTAGAGGTGGGAACACTTTTTCACGCATTAGGGCATTACTTAACATGCCACCTTGTTGAACTTCCTGCTTGGATTTCTCGATCGCATTAGAAATTACTTGATTACCAGCAGTATCGCGGACGATATCTAGTGAGTTAAGAATCGGTACGCCCGATCGAGTTAAAGTACCAAATATTCGACAGAATCTAGCAGTAGCAGACTTTTCATTCAGGTCA
The DNA here is from genome assembly GCA_031387965.1 of Chamaesiphon sp. OTE_75_metabat_567. Taxonomy (GTDB): domain Bacteria; phylum Cyanobacteriota; class Cyanobacteriia; order Cyanobacteriales; family Chamaesiphonaceae; genus Chamaesiphon. The sequence continues at coordinate 2,211 of JANNDQ010000638.1, read as the reverse complement.
CCAATGATGGGCATTTTCAAGAAAAACCGATCCATTGTTAACTTGCCAACTGGAGTTTTATAGTACTGGGTATAACCAAAGATTAAGCCAGAAACGATAACGATCGGAATGATCACCATCCAACTAGTTAAAATGTTACTAATCCCTAACATAAACAGGGTTAGTCCAGGTAATTCTGTACCCAAACCTTTGAAAATACCTGCGAATACTGGAATCAAGAAAATCGTCATCCCTAAAAATACCAGTAGTGCCAAAATCCCTACGGCTACGGGATAAGCCATCGCTCCTTTAACTTGGTTTTTGAGCCGAGACATATCTTCTAGCACTTTTGCCAGTCGATTGAGGACTTCATCGAGTACACCACCGACTTCTCCAGCCTGGATCATGCTGACATAGAGCGTATCAAAACACTCAGGATGGCGGCGCATCGCATCAGAGAGGTTAATCCCCTGCTGGACATCGAGACTAACTTGAGCAAGAACTTTCCGCAGTTTGGGATTACCACACTGTTCGGATAGAACTGTCAGGCATCTCACCATTGCTACACCCGCATTCACCATCGCGGCGAATTGACGAGAGAATACTGCTTTGTCCCTGACTGTGACTGGATTCATCGCTGCTTCGATGTCACTCAGGTCGATTTTGGTGATATCAAAAGATTTTGCAGGTCTAATATTTTGAATAAATTGATATTTTTTCTTGAGTTTCGTCCGAGCAGAATCTACTGTTTGGGCTTCAATTTTTTCTTGCTTGGTGTTTCCTTGGGAATCACGGACTTCAGCGATAAAGGTTGGCATAATCTAGGGGGTAGGGGGTAGGGAGTAGGGAGTAGGAGGTGGATGGTAGGGAGTAGGAGGTGGGGGGTAGGGAGTAGGGAGTAGGTGCTTGTCATCTTCTATGATTTAAAAGATTGGATAATTTCTACCCTCTACCCTCTACTCCCTAGTTCCGCCCATTTGTCGCCATTGGCGTAGATCCGATTAGACGTTGCAGCTCATCGGGTCTGGAGGATTTGGCAACGCCAGCTTCAAAGGAGATGGTGCCTTCGCGAATGTGTTTGGCGAGGATTGATTCCATCGTGTTCATGCCTAATTTAGCTCCGGTTTGAATCGCACTATAGATTTGAGCGGTTTTACCTTCCCGAATTAGGTTGGAGATTGCTGGTGTGACGATCATGATTTCTTGCACCATCACCCGACCGAATTCGCCTGGTTTTGGCTTTTTCTTTTGGACGAGCGCTTGGCTGAAGACGGCGACGAGGGAGTTGGAGAGCTGGGCACGGATCTGGGGCTGTTGTTCGGGGGGAAAAACGTCGAGCATCCGATCGACCGTCTGAGCAGCAGAACTGGTATGGAGTGTAGCCATAACTAAGTGTCCGGTTTCCGCCGCACTAATCGCCAAACTAATTGTTTCTAAGTCCCGCAGTTCTCCCACCAGAATTACGTCTGGATCTTCCCGCAAGGCACCTCTAAGCGCGTTCGAGAAACTTTTGGTGTCTTCACCTTTTTGGCGCTGGTGGACGAGACTCTTGATGTTGGAGAAGACATATTCGATCGGGTCTTCGATCGTCAAAATATGCTCGGCGCGCGTCCGATTGATCAGGTCGATCATCGCTGCCATCGTGGTAGTTTTACCGGAACCAGTCGGCCCAGTGACTAGAATTAAGCCTCTAGGACGGTGGCTCATTTCCCGCACGATTTCGGGTAATCCCATCTGATCGAAGTTGGGAATTTTGGAAGATAGTGCCCGCAAGCAAGCGGCATAACAGCCGCGTTCTTTGTAGACATTGACCCGAAATCTTGCCAAGCCTTTGACTCCATAGGAGCAATCGATTTCCCAGGTTTGTTCGAGTTCCTTCCGCTGAGTATTATTCAGCATACTGAAGATCAATTTTTGGCAATCTTGGGGACTGAGGGGTTCTTCACCCACAGGGGCAAGTTTACCGCTAACGCGGAAATACACGGGTGAACCCGCTTGAATGTGCATATCAGAGCCGCCCATTTCAACGAGCTGCTCCATCAGGTCTTCGATCATTACTTCAGACATAATTCTAGGGTTTGGGGATAGATTTAATTCTCAAATCTTGGAGTCATACAATACGGACAATCCATCCATTCCGGTTGGAGTGCTGCCGAGCAGGTGGCACAAACTAGGGTAGTTTTGCGTTTGGCTTTGAGTTCGGCTTCCAAACCAGAGTCGGTAAAGGTTACT
>JANNDQ010000619.1:0-4510 GCA_031387965.1 Chamaesiphon sp. OTE_75_metabat_567 | reverse complement strand
AACGGATCGTCGTAGCGAGTGACTGCGCCTTGTAAGGATTTCCAGCGATCGTCTAGTGGCTGGTTAGCCGAATTAATGTCGGATACATCTTCTAATACGATGACTTCTACCGATCGACCAACGCTAAACGGTATTCCTTTAAGGACGATCGAGCCATCAGCGGTCACGATTACCTCCGGTAGGCGATGCCAACGATCGAATTTTATAAGCATTCATAAGTATTTAGGTGGTTGAGACTGCAACCATAGGATAATTTTAGCCGATCGAAACGAGAATCGACTCTAACCCTCAGTAAATCGATCGATCGCCGCCAGTATCGCGGAGGCTAGGTTTTCACTATCTGGTCTGATGGTATCAGCGTTGGGAATGGAGGTTTTGGTAATCCAGAGGATCTAGATCTGTTTGGGGTGGTGGAGTTTGGCGATTTCTTGGATGAGGGGTGATAAAATAGATGAAAGCTGTTTCTATTGCTTTTGAGGCATTGTGATGAACACCAAAGAAGCTATCATGCAGGCGATCGATCGACTTCCTTCTTCGCGGTTGCCAGATCTGTTAGTAATGATCCAAAATTTGCAAGAACAGCCAATTGCGGAGCAGTGGTCTGGGGCGTTGATGAGTGAATCGAGTTTGGGAAAAGATTGGTTATTACCAGCGGAAGATGAAGCGTGGCAAGATTTATAGTCGGTGATGTCGTGGTTGTGCCATTTCCTTTTTCGGATCTCAGTGATTCCAAGCGAAGACCTGCTCTAGTTTTGGCAGTATTGACAGGTAACGATTTGATATTATGTCAAATTACCAGTCAAGGTGTTGCAGATAGCTATGCTGTCGAAATCGTGAATGAGGACTTTGAGAAAGGGAGTCTGAGTAAGGTTAGTAATATTAGACCAAATCGTCTGTTCACGGCAGACCAGTCGATCGTGTTGTACAAGGTTGGTGAGCTTTGTGCTGAGAAGTTACAACTAGCAATTAACCAAGTTGTTGCTATTCTTCAAGGTATTTAGGGTGGCTTTAAGTAGTTTCGATGGAGAGAATCGAATCTAACCCTCAGTAAATCGTTGGCGTTAGCCTCTCCGTTAGGAGAATCGATCGCCGCCAGTATCGCTGTGGCTAGGTTTTCCTTGTCTGGACTGAGGGCATTGGAAATGGGGGCGTTGGTGAGCTAAATGACTTAAATCTGTTTAAGAGTTTGGAGTTCAGCTATTTTCTGGGTTGATGTTAGTTGAGTACCATAAAGCATAGAATTTTGAGTAGGAAAGGTTTTGGGCACAGCAGAATAGGATTTTATAGCAATCGTGAAATTGGCTAAAGTTAGATTTATATGTTTTCTCAGTAATGTAATTTTTTAGTTTTAAGATAACAGAAGGCATTGTTTCTTTTGTGACAATTTCCTCTAGTACTATTACCAGATGCGATCTAAATTCATCATCCACATTATCCTGCTGTAGCAATTGAACTAATCTATCAACAGTATCACTGTTTCCAATGGCAATTTTTCTTAATATTTCTAAGGAAGTGTATTTAAATTTATCATCCTCTAAAAATATAAGTAGATGTTTAATCACCATCTCATTACCTACTGCAATCTTTCTCAGAACAAAATGAAAATTGTGCCCTAAATCTTTTGTTCCGATGAATGGGAATAACAAAACAACTATGTCTTGATGTTCTATATTAGCATGTTCGAGTAGACATAATATATTATCGCAAAGATTAGGATGTAGATTGTCCAGTTTTTTCAAGAGTTTGAGTAAAGCTTTGATCGCTTGATTATCATGATCATCAATTTCCATCAAAATACATATCACCTGAATGCAGAGGCTATCATCCAAATCATTTCGATTCAGGATCTCATGTAAAATGTCGATCGCTTTTTTATTGTCTTTGTCGATTCTGAATAATGTGCTTGCAATATTTGAACGAAGGCAATCATCTGTGTTGTCTTTTTTTAAGATTTCACCTAAAAAACTAATTGTTGCTTGCGATTCTACTGCGATCTCAGACAGTACTTTTAATATCTTAGATTGAAAATAGCCACCCAAGTTTTCATTGCTTAAACTTTGAATCAAAGCTGTAATAGCTTCTTCATTTCCTGTAGCAATTATTCCCAGTTCTTGCAGCGCAATGTAGCGCAGTTCGCCTGCCAACGTTTCTTTATTAAAAGTCCGAACTAAAGCTGAGATAGCGGCTTGTTTTCCTACCCCAATCTTACCTAAAATTTTAACCGATCGATAATTTATCTTATCGTCCAAATTCCCATTATTTAAAATCTCAACTATCTTGTCGATCGCCAAGTCATTTCCTACGGCAATTTTGCTTAATGTACTTGATATACTATGTGTGATATTTGTGACATCACCACGCAAATTATCTCTTTCTAATATCTGAAGTAAAATCATTATATCTACTTCATTCTGGATCGCAATATCCCCTAACGTATATATGATTTTAATATGGAAATAACTGTACAAATTTTCTTCGTTTAAAATTCTCACTAAACTATCGATCACTCCTTTATTCCCTATAGAAATCTTTCCTAGTGCCTCCACAAGATTACCTCGCAGCCAAGTATCTAGATCGTTATCATTTAATAGTTTGATTAATCGATCAATTTCCTCTTGACTCCCTATAAGAATATTTCCCAGCAACTGCGACAAGATGCGTAAATTATATTGCGAACTCTTCTGTTCGATTAATTCAAATAATCTATTAATCACAGCCTTATTTCCCACTGCAATCTTCCCTAACACATTGGCTATGTTATTATCAGTATGATCCGGAGCTAATAGTAAAGACATCAAAATCTCAATTGCGTGTCCTCTATGTATAAAGGGTATTGTTGCTTTCGCTAAAGATTCGATCGGCTCTACAGGCTGCTGCCATTCCTTTTCTTCTGTCAAATATCCAAATGCCCATTCGACTATTTTCGCTACAATATCTTTTGATTTATGAAAATCGATAAATTCACTAGTACAAGTTGCTGCGATACAGTAAGCTTGAACATCATAGAACTCCATTTCCTTAAAATTCGTCAATTTTTCGACAAACTCATTTTTACAATTATCTCTTATATCATGTCTGCCAATCCAAAATAAAATTACGTGCTGCCATTGTTTTTCAAACACCCGAAAAGTTTGCTCAATTTCATCTAGACAAGTTATTGCCGGTAGATCTTTATCTACCTCTGGCAGGAAATAATTCCAATGTTTAATATCGCAAGCTGCAAAATATTCCTGAAACGTCGGATGGTAAAAGGCATAGAAAGGATTACTTGGGTCTTTTTCCACCACATTCAACCAGCCCAAATCCTCCGCAGCGCGTAGTAAAGTATCTGGTAGATTATGCTTCTTCCATAACTGCCTAATTTCCCTATCTGTAAATCGAAACCGTCTGACCGCACCATCATTAATTGATACTCGATTCAATCCCGTCTTTGCCAATATCCCTAGAGCGAAATTCAGTTCATCCCTCAGCTTTACTTCCTTTGGAAATTTGTCAGCCTTCCAACCATACAGATAATTCACAAACCCATGATACAATTCGGCTTGCGTCTCTGGTAGAGCTTGGCGATCCTGTTCCCAAGATGCACACAATAGTGTCAAGCGGAGCGGATTTTTCACCAAATCCTTAATCCGTTCCTTCCCTGGTGCATCCAACTCCCTGCGAATCTGGTGAGCTACTTCCTGTTCCTTGTCACCAAACCAATTGCTAATAAATTTCTCTACTTGGTCTTCTCCCTGACTCGTTCGATAGCTGTAGTCCAGCGTATGATAGACATCAAAGCTATTCGTCAGAATATTCCCACCCGCAGCAGCTTCCCACTGATTGATCCGACAAGTCATCACCACCCGCAAATTCTGACCCCAACCGCTTAATTGCTCGTTCAACCAATTAGGCGCGTTGGATTGAGATAGTTCATCCAATCCATCTAATAGCAACCATACCCGTTTCTGTCCGACTAATTTTATCAATTCGTCTTTCCAGCTAGGTGGTGGACATGCTGCTGGGTGGGCACTGTCAAGCCAACTACCGTAGAAATACTCGCTCAATGTCTGCGTCTCTAAGCTTGCCAGCGATATCCACGCCACTACCAATGGTTCTACAGGTTGTTGCTCGGCTTGCCCAATCAGCCATACACCGATTTTAGTCAGGATGGTAGTCTTGCCCGCACCAGGTTCGCCAATAATGGCGATGTGTTTGCCTCCAACAGGTTTTCCCACCACCTCGGTGAGAAATGCCTCATGCTCATAGCGTTTGGTATCCATATATTCGACTGGATGATATATCTGAGAACCCTGCGTTGCGTCTTCCACCTCCTTCATTTTGGGGCGTTCTTTCCGCTCGACTAGTCCTATGTTAATATCCTCGATTTTGCGGTTTGATTCTTTGAAGAGGCGGTTGGTGGTGAGGTGTTTTTGGTCTTGGAGGAGTCTTGGAGATATTTTGAGCCAGTCGATTTGGGGTGCGAGCGAAGCTACAGAATTCATCGGAACGATTGATAATTGCTGTTTAA
>JANNDQ010000617.1:0-5396 GCA_031387965.1 Chamaesiphon sp. OTE_75_metabat_567 | reverse complement strand
GTGAACCGATTGGCACTGAGTATTTTAGATGAGTGACAATACTCACACAGGTAATTTGCTCGTTCACGTTGGCGAAGCCTTGCCTTTGGCATTACGGATTGTTTTGTTAATTCACTAATTGACACGATCGGCAGCGATCATTGCATTGACGTGAGTGAAAATTCGATCGAGTTCCCCGATGGAGTCGAGTTCAGCGACATCTTCAGGTGAGAGCAGATCGGCTTTCTTTTTTGCTAGCAAGTCTTCCATTCGCAGTTGTAGCGCTTCGCTAAACTTAAACAGATTCCAAGTCCCAACTTTTTCGATCTGAATTTCATGAATTAATGAAGACGGCTTACTAAGTACGCTAGCCATTTGACTCTCACCTAAATTTAATTTGAAGATTATTTCAATCGCTCTATCAATAGATTATATGCCAGTACCTGAAAATAACGATGTCTAATCCCTAACTTAATGCTCAGTCAGAAGCATTGAGTCCTGCGCTGAGTGGTTATGCCAACCTTCAAACCAGACCACTAATTGACAGAATCTTTGATGCTGGTGTCTACGCAATCGGTTTTAGTTGATTCACGAATCGCAAATATATTCTGATACAGGACATATTGTCTTACCGACAAACTTATTATCACGTAATCGCAGATCCGTTAGATTAGTCAAGTTTGCCAGCGGCTTGGCATCCGCAATCTGATTGTTACCAAGACTGAGATAAGTCAAATTGCTCAATCCCGCTAGTGGTTTGATATCACTAATTTCATTCTCAGAAAGAGCCAAATAAGTCAAATTGGTCAATCCAGCTAATGGGTTGACATCGTTAATTCGATTGCCAATTAAATCTAGACTAGTTAAATTGGTCAAACTAGCCAATGGCTCTAGATTACTAATATTGTTGTGATAGAGATCTAGGTGATTCAATTTGAGCAATTTTGTATTGGCTAACTTACAATCCTCGGTGTTAACCTCTTTAAGCAACAAATCAACTGTCAATTTTGAGGCGACGGGGAGATTGGCTTTTTCTTCACACCACTGAGTGAATGCTTTACTAGCCAACTTTGGAGCATCTAATTTAGGTTGTAACGATTCAGAGCTACAACTTGCGAATAGTGGTAAGAATCCGATGACGATCGCGCTCATAACCTGTTTTTTCATGTGACTATTCCTTGCATTTGTGAGCTTATTGTACCCACCAGCCAGACAGAAATAGCGGTTAAGCCAAGAGCCTCTAGTGCCATTCTTGATTCGCTATGGTAATGGGCGATCGACTTGGTATGGACTCAGTTAGTGAAATGAATCTATGTCTGCGAATCATCCGAGAAGAAGAGATTAAGGTTAAAATCTATACTTGATTGCTTTTTAAGACAAAGATTACAATTATGCCATCAATAAAAATAAACATCGTTAAGCTGTCAATAATCAATTTAGCGGCGATCGGATCTTGTACCGCTTTGCTAGCTTTATTACTCGCGCCTCATGTCCAAGCCCAGCCAGATCCAGAAGTCGTGATCGATCGAGCTTTCCGGTTTGAGTCTTCATCAAGACAGGGGGCATTGATTGGTAGTCTCAAGCGGTGGATGGGACCTTATCAACGAATTGTCAAAGAGGAGAATAATTATCTGGTGATCTTTGATAGTGGTTCAATTCCTGTTGGTGCGAGATTTACAACGAGCGGATCACTGGAGACGATCGTCTTTGGCTGCCCCAGATCGAAATCACTCTCTATAAATGATGCACCAGAAGGGATTCGTCAAGAACTATCGAAGTGTGCTGGCTTCAAATCTTAGCTAAATTATTTACGATCAGTTCATGATCGATGACGCTGGCGCGATCGAACTGTCTGATTTGGTAATTGGCTGTTTGAGCCAGGTGAAGCGAAAAATTGCGCCGCTGCCTGCGGCTGATTCTAGCTGAATTTCGCCCCCTTCAGCCGTGACAATTTTTTTGACGATCGCCAAACCTGCACCGATATTTTCTTCAATATCGCGGGCTTTGAGGGTTTGGAAAATTGTGTAGATTTTTTCTTGGAACTCTGGCTCGATCCCTTCGCCATTATCAGCGATCGTAAATTCATAGCGATCCGCGAGATCGATGGCTGAGATTTTCACTGTACCCATTTCGGTGGGGTGGTGCCGAATTGCATTGTCGATCAGGTGGGTAAATACCTGCTTGAGCGATTGGCGGCGGGTATTAAAAGTCGGCATGGCAGATGTAATCTCGATCGCAAAGGTGGCTGGAGGGGCTAGCACGCCAATGATTTCACTCAGGAGGAGGTGAACATCAACAGGGACAATTGGCGCATGTCTGCGCCCCGATCGAGCGTATTCCAGCAAGCTGTCAAGCAGAGCTTGCATTCGATAAACTCGACTGCGGAGCAGCTGCATTTGGGCTTGGGTTGTCGCGGGGATTGAGTCGTGAATATCTTCTTCGATCCATTCTGATAGACTGGCGATCGCCCGCAGTGGTGCTTTGAGATCGTGGGCGGTGATGTAGGCAAACTGATCTAGTTCGCGGTTGCTTTGGCGCAGGGATTGATTGGTATGATTGAGCGAAGCGTTAAGTTCCGCCATTTGGATCGCTTTAGCTTGCAGTCTGGCGGCAGTTTGTTGACGTTCGGTGATATTGCGGACAATGGCGATTCGATCGTCATCGAGGACGATACTATTCATCGAGACTTCGATCGGAAACAAGTCACCATTCTTATGCTGTCCCATTGCTTGCCAAATTTTACCGTTGGGGACGGCAATTTCGATCAAATCTGTTGGATGTAGTAACAGTTTTTGAACAGGATCAGCAGTTGGCCTTGACGTAACCCTCACGTTAGGTACCGCCTCTTCATTGAAAGATCGATTTAGCAGTTTTTGCCATTCCCAGCCGATCACTTCGGCGGCTGTATAGCCAAACATTTTCACCGCAGCGTCGTTGAAAGTTTCAATCTTACCGTGAGGATTGATCACCATCACCCCATCGACGACATTGGCCACGATCGCCTCAATCAAGTTACGACTCTCCCGCAGCCGAATTTCTCGGTTGCGGAGTTCTACGGCTAACTGCCGCAATAACCGAATTGCCAGGGCAGTCCCGAGCATCGCCAGTAACACCCCGTACAACATTGCGGCGGCATTAAAATCTTTCTGCGCTGTGAGGGCTTGGCTTCGCAGCAGGCGGAGTCGCCGCTCTTCGATTTCAAACTGCTCTAATACCTGTCGAAATCGATCCATCGATTCTTTGCCCTTGAGAATCCGTGCTGCTGCCAGTTCTGGTGTCGGCACATCATTGGCTTCGATTTGCTTGACGGTAGTTTGGAGCTGGCTCATTTTGGCATGAGCGATTTGGGACATTAAAATCGCCCGCTGCAATTGGATCGGTTTATCTTGGACGAGGTATTCTAAGTTATTGAGGCTAGGTTCGAGATCGAGCAACGCTCCCTGGTAAGGTTCGAGAAAGATTTTGCGTTTACTAATGAAATATCCCCGCAGTCCGGTTTCAGCATTTAGTAAGCTAATAAAAGCACTCTGGCTGGTTGCTAAAATTTTGTCCGATCGATCTACATATTGCTGGGCGGCAAGCGTATTTCGTTCGAGGATAGTATACGCGATCGCAATCCCGATCGAACATAGCAGGGGAATAGAAATCGAAATTGACCCCCGACTTTCGATTGGTAGCCGTTTCCAATAATTTCTAAGTTTGTGCCAGGGGTTAATCAAGGGAGTAGCGGATAGTGGATAGTGGATAGTAAATGGTTATTCTTTCATTTCGATCGTTAAGTTAGGCAATCCTTCCAGTTTTTCGACTGGCTGAACTTCCTCTGTTTTGGGTGCGAAAATAGTTAAGCCGTCAGGAATGCACTCAACATCGATCGGCGTATTGCCAATTACTTCACCATCGATTACTACCTTCTGGGGTGGATTGGTGGTGACTTTAAACCGTTTCGCGCGCAAGAAACCGACATCTTCTCGTTCCGATGCCTCACCGCGAAATGTAGAACTGAGCAAATCGAATGCTGTCGCGATCGCAATCAATGGAGTTGCCGGAGCTATGATTGTTAGATCCAGTAGTCCATCATCAAAAATCACCCCCGCTGATCCTTGCGCCAAAATTGATGTAGCTGGAGCAGCATTGGCGATTGTAATCGCCGCAGCCGAAACCGCGATAATTTTGTCTTCTAGTTCGATTTCGACCTCAAACTGCTTGAAGTTTCCCACTTGCTTGAGTCCAGCCAGGACATATGCCAGCATCCCCAGCCGATTTTTGGTTTCGCGATCGGCTAGATCCACAGTTTCGGCTTCAAAGCCGATTCCCGCTAGTAGCACCATCGGCAACCCATTACACCGAGCCATATCTACAATCCGAGTATGACCTGCCAAAATCGCGGCGCAAGCCTCAGGGATGGCTGTGGGCAGCTCCAAGGCATTGGCAAAGGCATTGGCAGTTCCCCGTGAAATCACGCCCAGGGGGATGTCTGTGCTCATCAGAGCGGCAGCTACGGCGGATAATGTGCCATCGCCCCCAGAAGCAATGATTAATTCGGCACCGTTGGCGATCGCCTCTGTTGCTAGCTGTCCCGGATCGGATTCAGCGGTGGTGGTGATTATTTCTAGTTCAATTGCTGGAATCAGTAGGGACTCGATCGTTTTGAGGTCTTCTTCAGGATTTCCCTGTCCGGCAACTGGATTAAAAATTAGACAGGCTTTACGTTTCATCAGATTTCGACTTTAGGAACTGAGCTTCAATTTGGCAATCTTTTGCTGGGTAATTCAGGTTGAATTTTACCATGAGATTTGCAAGTTTTCACGGTATTTGGCGGGCTGCGGTTCACCATCCACCATCCACCCCAGATATCTAGTTTGTCACTGGGGCGGAATTCGGCGAGTGATCTGCTAAATTGTTCTGCTGGATCGCCTCTAGAATTGCTTGGGGGCTGGTCGCTTGCTTCATGATCTCCGCCTCCAAGTCGTCTCGATCGATCACATCGGGTAAATCGACTCGCAGTTCTTCGACTAGTGAAATCAATTTGGCGATCTTTTGTTCGGTGACGAGGTTAAGCTGCAACATCAGGTGTGATTGCTCTGCCCTAATTTTTTCTTCCCGCGTTTGATAGACTAATACTTCGGTGGAGATCAGTAGAGCGGCTATTTCTAACCCATGCAGATGTAGATCGAACAACGGAAAGTTTTTGGGAATGATTTTCTGGGCGGCTAAATTACTAGAGACAATCCAGACTGTGAAAAAGACAATTTGACCATACAGAAATTGAGAACTGCCGAAGATCGCCCCAATTTTATTTAAAATGCGCTGATGAGTTTTAGTACTTTGCTGATGTTGATCTTTGTGTTGATTAATCACCTCAACATTTTTAATCACCTGCTCTGGAATAGCTTCACTTTCTACCAGTAGATCTCGAT
>JANNDQ010000612.1:0-2353 GCA_031387965.1 Chamaesiphon sp. OTE_75_metabat_567 | reverse complement strand
AAACCCAACACACTCAAAAATCGATTGTGCAGACGTTGGGTTGTCTCGTTCCGAGAGGCTGTGCCTACGGCAGGCTATCGCCAACGCCAACACATTCGTTCAACCCAACCTACAAGTGGATTTCTGTCAATTATCCAATTTAATCTGGTGTGACATTTTGCACCAATAGATATCGACGATGAGTACCCTCTCTCAGCCGCTAGTCTGAAGTCGCCGAAGATCGCCGCTTGCGTCGGCGATTTTCTGGCAGTTCTTCGGGGACATCTTCAATAGTTGCCGCAATCTCAACCACTTCCTCAGCAGTTTCCAACTCTTCAGCAATCTCAACGACTTCTCGCTCAACTTCAACCACTACTGGTATTGGTGTTTCAGGCACGATGTCATCATCAAGATCGACTGGAATTGCTGCTGCTGGCGGTTCGACTGGATCTAAATCTAGCGTTTCTTCAGGATCAATAATCGGATCGATCGCAGCTACAGGAATTGCCAGTTCAGGCGGTAAACTACCTAAAGGGACGATGTTCAGGATTGCTGTTTTGGGATTATTCAGCTCCCGTCCTAGTTTCACTACTGGTGAAATCCCCATCCAGGCATAGGTTTCTTTCTCCAACTCCGACATTTCGATCGAGACTACTTCTGGTGGTTCGATCGTCGGGCGGGTCGGTTTGACTCGTTGCGGTTTGCCAGGACGCTCTCGATCTTGCTCTTCAGCCGCTGGAGCTATTCCGGTAAATTCTGGCGGCAGTGGCTCTGGCACAAAAGCCTCAAGCTCTGGTGGTGCAAAATTGCGACTGACGAGTGTAGCCCGTGAATTATCCTCTAAAGCAGGCACAGCGCGATTATTAGAGATGACAGTCCGACTGATTGCAGCGGTGACATTTGGTGGAACTCTGGGAATATCGCCGTTGGGTGTCGGACGCGGAACGCTCCGCACCACCTCTTCGCGTTCGGTTCTACCCACGCGACGACGGCGTTTTTTACCAACTCCATTTTGCTGTTGGTAGCTGGGATGATTGACGAGATTGAAATCGTCTTCAGTTTCTAATCCTTCAGAGTCAAAGGCATCCCATTCTGCTGCTACAGGTGCAGCTTGACGGGGATCTGGTAATGTTCGCTCATTCCGACGCGGGCTTCTATTGATGCCTCTACCGGAGATCGCTTCACGATCGGCACTGCTGCTGCGGTTGCGATGTTCACGCTGGGGCACGCTAGAAACGAGGGAAATTCCCACAGCTTCGCCATTGGCATCGTAGACAGTTTCACCAGGAACGTGGGCTAAATGTCCCAAACCGCCGCAGGTAGCGCAAGTTTCGCCAAAGAGTTCGTAGATATTTTGACCTTGGCGCTTACGGGTGAGTTCGACTAGTCCTAGTTCGGAGAGCTGGGCGATTTGGGGTCTAGCTTTATCGACTCGCAGCTGCTTATTGAAATGTTCGAGTACTTGTAGTTGATCTTTGCGGTAATCCATATCGATAAAATCGATGATGATTACCCCTGCAATATTCCGCAGTCGCATCTGTCGCGCAATCTCAGTTGCGGCTTCGCAGTTTGTCCATAGTACCGTTTCGCGAGATGTGTTCGATCGCGTGAAGGAGCCAGAGTTGACATCAATTACCGTCAGCGCTTCAGTTGGCTCGATGATAATATATCCACCAGAAGGCAAATCTACTCTAGGTTTGAGTGCTTCTCTAATTGCCGAGTTAACTCGGAAATATTCCAGAATCGGCTGGCGTTCGCGATGTCTGTCTACGACGACTCCTTGAGGTATCTGACCATCATTCCAGCCTTGGAGAGTTTGCTTAACTCGCTTGAGACCCTGATCGGAATCCACCACAATCCGGTTGACATCATCAGCGAACATATCCCGCAGTACACGCTGGATGAAATCATCATCGCGATTGAGTAAGGCTGGTGCGCGGGTAGAATTTGCATCCTGTTGGACGATCTCCCACTGCTTTTGGAGCTGATCTAGATCTTCTAAGATTGCATCCTCGGTTGTGCCTTCGGCTTCAGTCCGCACGAGTAAGCCCATCCCTGCTGGCTTGGCAAGTACAGCTAGAGCGCGGAGCCGATTGCGTTCGCCTTCAGACCGAATTCGCCGCGAGAGATTTACGCCTTTGCCAAACGGAATCAGCACGACATAACGACCTGGTAGGCTGACATTCCCAGTTAATCGCGGCCCCTTATTCCCCGTTGGCTCTTTCATGATCTGCACCAACACTTTTTGCTGTGGTGCTAGCAGCTCAGTAATCGAGCCGGAACTGCGTCTGAGTCGAAGTGGCCCTAGATCTGTAACGTGGATAAATCCATTGCGAGCCGGGTCGCCAATGTTGACAAACGCCGCATCGATTCC
>JANNDQ010000603.1:0-2260 GCA_031387965.1 Chamaesiphon sp. OTE_75_metabat_567 | reverse complement strand
CATTCCCTGTCAAAATAATCGGGATGCGTGGCAGCGGAGTCGAGTCATAACTACCAGGTAACTGAACATTGGTGGGATTGTCAGCAATATTCATCAGCGTTGCATTTACCAGCTGTGTATTCACCGTATATTGAGTGCCTTGATCGAATCTACCCGCTCCAGCATCGATATCATTGATGACTAATACCGCCATTCTACCTCGCACCTTAATAATTTCTGCTGCCTCTCGATACCGCAGCCGAATCAATCGGGCTGAATCACCCGCATCAGGACTCTCCAGTTCCCCCGCCGAAATGTGGATTGCTTCCACCTTCATCCGCTCAAATACCAATTCACACTGAAAGGTTTTCCCCTCGCCTTTACGCCCATGTACGCCCAGAATTAGCGGCACTTTGACCCCTGGAAGATCGAGAAAATTCTTGGTGATGTGGACGGCTAATTTGTCGAGAAAGGCTGGTGCGATGTAGTAATCCATGTAGTGAGAACTGGTGGTTAGATAGAGGGTTATTAGAGTTGGATTCCGACAATAATTTTTTCAGAAAGATGCGGATTTAGAGATCGTCCACCTGTATATTTATTTAAGCATCATTCCCTGAGTCTCTACCAGATCTATTCAAGTCTTGTTCTAGCTTAAAAATGTATGTCAGCAGAGATCAATGGCAGTGTGCCTTCACGCTTGGGTAGTTTAATATTTAGGGTTAAATCGATCGGATTACAATTACAACGAGGCTGGAAAAATTGGCACGATCCAGAGGTACGTAAATGGCAACAGCAATCTCAACTGGCTGATACAGCTATTCGCGCTCAGTCGCGCACGGACTTATGGGTAGGTGCAACTGAGTCAGAATGGATCTTGCAAGCAGGTAAAATTCAGAATTTACGAGTAGCAATTAGAGCTATCAATGGGATTGAAATTCCCGCAGGTAAAGTATTTAGTTTTTGGGAGCAGGTGGGTAAACCGACGACTAGTCGAGGTTTTACAGCAGGGCGAGAATTGCGCCAAGGCTGTATCATTCCCAGCGTTGGTGGTGGATTGTGTCAGCTGTCAAATGCGCTCTATGATGCGGCGCTTCAGGCAAATTTAGAAATTATTGAACGTTATCGTCATTCTCAAGTCATCCCTGGTTCCCTAGCAGAAATAGATCGAGATGCGACGGTATTTTGGAACTATATTGACTTAAAGTTTCGATCGAGTGTAGATCTTCGCATTGAGGCGATGATGGATGCTACTCACCTGACTGTTAGGTTTAAAACAGCTCAACCTCAAGCTAGTCACACTCCGGCACCAACGAATTTTTCGCCTGTAAATACAGCCTTGCCCAATAGCTGTCTCTCGTGCAATGTAACTGGCTGCTTTCGTCATCAACGCAGCGATTTGAGTAAGAATGCTCGAACTGCTTACTTAGTAGATGATGTGTGGGCAGAATTTGATCGCTATATCCAGCGCGTCAGAACCGATCGCGATCGATTATACTTGCCGATTGATGGTCAAAAATTTCGCAGATCAAACTATAGCTGGAATACTTCAGGATTCGATCAGATTAGTCAGGATTGGCGATTTGTAGTAGATCGATCGTTTCAGTCTCGCAAACTAGCCGCACAGGGTGCAGCGCGTCAGCAAATGTTAATGGCTCAATCCAGAACCTTAGCAATTAATTACGCCAAAAACTTAACTCCCGATACAACTCATTTAGTTATCGCTCAAAGCTTATTACCCTGGCTATGGCAAGCTGGTTACTTAGGCGGTAGAACTTTTGATGTCTTGTTGACAGGGTTACCAATTATCCAGCTTCAACAGCGCTTGAATATTGCCCACCAGTTGCATCCTGAAAGTTCGACGCTGGGAGATTTCCGCGCTCCTACCGATTTGGCTCAGTGGGAAATAGCTGCTCTAAACCAAGCTGCTAAGATCATTACTCCTCATACAGATCTAGCTCAGTTATGGGCAGACAAAACTGAATTATTAGATTGGGTAGTTCCAGCTAAATTTCAATTAGCAGCGGGTAGTCAAACTAGAACTAAACCAACGATTGTTTTACCTGGTTCCAGTTTAGGACGGAAAGGTATTTATGAACTAAGAGCAGCAATTACCGATCTAGATCTAGCTGTAATTATTGTTGGTAATAATCTGGAACAGCGAGAATTTTGGCAGGGATATCCGGTATCCTTTGAGTCAGACTATCGATCGGCATTACAACAAGCAGATTTGGTAGTGCTGCCCGCATGGGTGGAACATCAGCCGCGCCGGATGTTGCAAGCT
>JANNDQ010000592.1:0-2308 GCA_031387965.1 Chamaesiphon sp. OTE_75_metabat_567 | reverse complement strand
GTAGGATATGTTCTACAATTGGTGCAAGCTGGGGAAACGCCAATAAGTGCCAAGCCATTTAAAGGGGTTGCTAGTGGTGTGTATGAGATCGTTAAGCGTTATGATACCGATACTTATCGCGCTATTTATGCCGTCAAGATTGGAGAAAAAATCTACATTCTACACGCCTTCCAAAAAAAGTCGAAGCAGGGCATCAAAACTCCACAGTCTGATGTTGACTTAATCAAACAACGTTATAAAGATGCCATAGAGAGGGCACAACAATGAATACAGAACCTAAATTCATCGATGGCAGTGGTAATGTGTTTGCCGATCTAGAATTAGATGATGCTGAGGAACTATTTACTAGAGGTAAAATTGGTGTCCAAGTTATCCGTTTATTAAAGAAGCGTAGCTTAAAACAGCGAGAGATTGGAGAACTTTTAGGTATATCTCAGCCAGAAGTATCTCATTTGATGAATGGTGAGTTTCAACGTTTCAGTGATGGTAAGTTAATTAATTTCCTCAAGCGACTAGATGCAAAAGTTACGCTACACATCCAAGACCGACATCTAACAAAAGAATCCGACGAAACATTAGTATTGTTATAGATCGACAGAGACATCCTCTATGGTAAGTTGGGTTGAAGAATGTTGGCGTAGCCTTTTTGCTGAGGCAAACGCTACGCGTTGGCAACGCCTGCGCTTTGCGCTTACGGAACGAAACAACCCAACATTTCTAGGTTGTTTGTGCAGATGTTGGGTTTCGCTATCGCTCTACCCAACCTACAAATTTTCTATTACTGGATTTACGCTGTCCATTACTAGGGCAAACGCTGTGCCTAACGGCAGGCTATTTATTACCTGATGGTAGGCTAACGCTAACGCCAACGCTACTACCAACGCTATTGCTCTAACCAACATACAAATTTGCTACTCCGCCAGGTAGATAATCGCAAATTGGTAATTCGATCGAGATATGATGAGGCTGCTAAGATAAATCAAGCAGCTATGGGAAAATTAAAGCCAGAAACAGCTCAAACTATTTGGGATCTTCAAAAGAAACTGTTAGAAATTATCGATGCAGCTAAAACATTAGAACTATCTCTATTTGAATCTTTTGGAGAAACCGACCGTAGCATAACTTATTTAGATGAACTCCAAAGTATTGCAGAACAAGCGACAGATAGATTTTCTCAGTTTTCGACATTTCAGAGCAGGATCGCTAATGCCCAACCTCCCATACCATCTGATATCATAGAGTTAGTAAATAGAACAATTGAAAATACTCAACAAAAAATTCCAGCTCTAGAGCGCAGTATCCAAGAAATTAGAGAGGAAGGAGAATTATCATGAATAAAGGAGAATTATCATGAATAATGGACAAATAATGTCAGATCTAGAACTAGATAAGCGACTAGTTGGAAATTTGCGCCGCGCTCGTCTTGCTTTTGAGGAAGTAGATCTTCAGCTTGAAGAGTTAGTGGCTAAATGCGATGAACTAATTCGGCAACAAAAATTGCAACGTATTAAGCAGAAGCAAAAAACATAGACACTCGATCGAGTTCATGATGAGATCGAGAAGATTGAATATAATTCAAGTTTAACATTCTCAACTGATCGATAAAGAAATCCCATAGGGTAGGTTGGGTTGAAGAATGAAACCCAACATTTCTAGGATGTTTGTGTGAGTCGGGTTGTCTCTTTGCAGAGAGGCTCTGCCAACGCTATCGCTCTACCCAACCTACAGATATGTGACATATTATCGATTCCCCATTTGTGGATTGGTGGGCTTAGAACTAGCAACTGCTTTGAGCAGTAATTGATAGTCTTTATATCCCAGCATCGGAGCTAAATTCATCGCGAGGATTGTGGCTCTTTCCATTTTGCCGTTTTCTAAAGCTTCGGCTAATTTCTCGGATAGAGCTAATTTAACCTGATTTTCGGTAGTGTACTTGTGCATTTCTCCATTGAGCCGATTTAGCTCGGAGGCACCACCATCATTAGAACCAAGTGACATGGTGATACCCACCATTGCTTCGATGTTGGCACCAGATCCAGTGTTGGTTGGAGAGGCTCTAGTGACGGCAAAGACGCAGCCACCATTACAACTGGGTGGGCTGAGTGTGGATGAGCCACTGTAGTTGACTTGCACCCCTGATTGATTAAATTGAGCCGCGATGGGCGCAGTTGATGGTAATATTCCTGAACCAGTGTTTCCGGCAGGTAATGGGGTGGGGCTAACCGCAGTAGGATCACCACCACCAGCCAGAGCTGAATTGGCTGTCGCTGCAAGAGCTAAAAGCCCTATTGTTGCTGCGGCTATTGTG
>JANNDQ010000587.1:0-4325 GCA_031387965.1 Chamaesiphon sp. OTE_75_metabat_567 | reverse complement strand
AATGAGTCCACATTTATTCGCACCTGACGATCTGATTCCCGAACATTATCTCTGGAATTAGTTCTAAATTATCCCAAAAACTTGCGGAGATCGAATTCTGCTGGAACGATGTCTGGATCTGAACTAGGATCGCTTGGATTGGTTGATACCGATAACATCAGCAAAATTCGCTCCGTATAATCTACCGCGCCACATAATTCTCGATCAAGAATATCCAACCCACCGTTGGCATATTCCTCGAAAATGTGAATCCGCTGCTGCTCAAAATCAGCTCGATCTGGTGAAATTACATTAATATTTTCGGTAGCTGCGATCGCAATTAGTTTCATCACCGGATCGTACCCACGTGAGATGAATATCTCCATACTAATTGGCCCTGGTTCTTTTTTAGATATTTCACCGAGCGGCTGCCGCTGCTGTTGTTTTGCCCCCAATACTGCGGCAAATAGAATTACGTCGGCATAAGTTTGAAAGGGGCTGTTATTTTCACTCGTTCCAATTAATGATTTGACTAATTCAGCTTTGTCTTTAGCTACTCGAATCCGATTTTCAGACATAGATGAATTGGTGAATAGTGAATAGTGGATAGTGGATCGATCGTGAAATTAGGTGTGTTCGCTACCGCCAACGCACGGTAAAGCACTAAAATGGGAGAAGTATAGTCTAAATGCCACAGTTGCATTGATGTCAACAATTGACCGGAACATCTAGTTTATCGATCGATTGCCATATTTTACCCTTTACCTAGCTTGCTCCAGCACGATATGAACATTCTCACCGATCTACTCAAGCCCCAAGCCACCCGCGAAAAGAAGCAATCCAAGGGTATTCAGATTAAAACCGAGCGAGAGATTGGCATCATGCGCCAATCTTCGAGAATTGTCGCGACAGTTTTGAGAGAGATTTTGGGAATGGTGGAGCCGGGGATGACTACGGCGGATCTGGATGCTTATGCTGAGAAGCGGATTCGGGCGATGGATGCGATTCCTAGTTTTAAGGGTTTGTATGGGTTTCCAGCGACGATTTGTGTGAGTATCAATGATGAAGCGGTGCATGGCATCCCTAGTCGCAAAAGGGTCATTAAGCAGGGCGATGTGGTGAAAGTTGATACGGGGGCTTTCTTTCAGGGCTTTCACGGGGATTCTTGCATTACGATCGGGGTTGGTACGGTTACGCCTGCGGCGGCGAAGCTGATTCGGGTGGCTGAGGAAGCGCTCTACAAGGGGATAGAACAGGTGAAGGAGGGTGCTTACCTACTTGACCTCGCGGGGGCAATTCAAGACCATGTGGAGGAGAATGGTTTTAGTATTGTGGAAGATTTCACTGGGCATGGGGTAGGGCGGAATCTCCATGAGGAGCCATCGGTGTTCAATTTTCGGACGCGGGAGATGCCAAATGTGAAGTTGAGAGCGGGGATGACGATCGCAATTGAGCCGATTATCAATGCTGGGTCGAAAATTACTAAGATGATGCCGGATAAGTGGACAGCGGTGACTGTTGATAAGTCTCTGTCTGCTCAGTTTGAGCATACTGTGCTGGTTACTAAGGATGGTTATGAGATTTTGACCGATCGTAATTTGGTTTAATTACGATTTTTGGTGGGTGGAATCTGGACTAGTTCTTCTTCTTTGGTTACTTGTGGGAAAAACCCGGATCTGGGGGGTGGCTTCCCCCCAGGCCCCCCCGTTGGGAAAGGCTGTCGCCTCCCCCAAACCCCCTCCAAAAGGTTCGATCTGTGGGAAGCGGGGCGCGCTTCTCTTCGAGAGGCTTCGCCAACGCATTACCTCCGTCCGGGGAATCGATCTGTGGGTTAAAGTCTATTTCCTAGCAGGGCGTAGGGTGGGCACTGCCCACCACAAGGGTTTTGTGCTTTAATTCAATCTAAGTTTTCTGCTTTAATTCAATCTGAATTCAATCTCAATCTACTTATATACTGAACCCATGTAATTTCCCCAAACTTGGGCGGCTTGGGCGCTGCTGCCTCTGGTGGGGGAGTTGTTATCGTTGCCGAGCCAGACTCCGGTAACCACTTTTTGCTCGGGGATGAAGCCGATGAACCACATATCTACGTTGTTGTCGGTGGTTCCGGTTTTGCCGACTTCGCCTCTGCCGATCGCGGCGTTTTTTCCAGTACCATTGGTGACAACTCCACGCATCATGGTGGTGAGCGTGTCAGCGATTCCGGCACGTAATACGCGCTGACTGGATTGGCTATCTTGCTCGCGATCGTACATGACTCGACAGGTGCGGATTTGTTTGATGTCGCAGTTGGTAGTGTCGTAGACACGTTTAATCGCGCCGGGTTTATGCCAGATGCCACGATCAGCTACTGCGCCATAGGCTCCGGTAATTTCGAGCATATTTACCACGCTTTGACCCAGTATTACAGCGGGTACTTCGTCAAGCTTCGATCGAATCCCCATTTTCTTGGCGGTGTCTAAAACTTTGGGCAAGCCGATGTCTTGGGCGATGCGGAGTGCGGTGACGTTTTCGGAGAGGGTAAAGCCTGTATACATATCGGCGCTACCTGAGGCACCATGATTACATCCTGGAAATCTCCTACCTCCCCAAGCGAGAGGATCGCAGGAGTAAGCCTTTCCCGGCGATATACCGCCTTCGATCGCCGCTGCATATCCAAACAGTTTAAATGTCGATCCGGGCTGGCGTTGGGCATCGGTGGCGCGGTTGAATTGACTTTTTTGGTAGTCTACACCGCCAACCATTGCTTTGACGATGCCAGTTCGACTGTCGAGGGTAACGATGCCGCCCTGGGAAAAACCGTAGCTGCTGCCAGTTGTGGCAATACTTTTGCGGAGTGCTGCTTCGGCTTTTTCCTGCATTCTCAGGTTTACACCAGTCTCGATCGCAAAGTTACCTTCTTTGGCTGTCTCAGTGCCCAAAATCTCTTGGAGTTCTTGGAATACATAGCTGTAGAGGTAGGGAGCTTTGGTGTTGGTACTGAGTACACAAGCTTCTTGGCGATAGTTGAGGGTCGATCTGCGGGCTTCTCTGGCTTCTGCGGCTGTAATCATGCCAGTATCAAGCATTCTGGTGAGGACTAAATTCCGCCGTTCGATCGCTTTTGTACCTTTGCGCCCCTGTTTATCTTCGACACAGGGATTAAAAATATTGGGACCGGGTAAGATGCCTACCAGCATTGCGGCTTCAGGTAGATTTAGATCGCGGGCGGATTTACCCAAGTAATGTTGGGAGGCATCCTCAAATCCATGTGCATCATCGCCGAGAAATACGCGGTTGAGATAGGTTAATAAAATTTTGTCCTTGCTATACGTCGCCTCTAGTTTAAGGGCAACTACGGCTTCTCGTGCTTTGCGGGGAAGATTATCCTCACTGCCAACATATGATCGAAATAAGCTGCGGGCAACTTGCTGAGTCAGGGTACTGGCTCCCTGCGTCATTTTACCCTTTTGTCGCCCGACTATCACTGCCCGCCCTACGCCCCACGGATCGATCCCAAAGTGCCAATAGAAGCGACTATCTTCGGATGCAATTAATGCTTTCGGGAGGTGTTTAGAAAAATCTTCGAGATTTGCGAGATCTTTGTGTGCCCCTGTCTTGGCTGGACGCAGCGGTTCTGCTAGGTCGTCAGCATAGACCATGACTGGCCCATTGGCATCTGGCAATGGGTCAACTTTAATTTTGGTAGATTCGGCAATTATTGCTAGGAGTAGGATGCTGAAGAGAGTTCCGGTGCCGTATAGTCCATACGTAAGGACTTGAAGGTATTTCGGCGGCGGATCGAGATAGGTGATTTTAACTGCTGCTTTGAGTTCTGGAGGGCCGAGCGTAAATGTGTCACCATTTCTGAGCGTAATTCGATCGACTCGTTTTTTACCTCGATAAATGCCATTGGTTGAACCTTCGTCTTTGAGTAGGAAGGTTGTGCCCTTTTGGCGATCGCGGCTCAGTGATAGGTGTACTTGACTGACAACCTCATTCCGAACGACGATATCACAAGATTGGGAGCTACGCCCCAATACATATTTCTCTCCTAGCAGCGGAAACATATCTGGCTGAGGAGCATCAGCATCTTGAACCAAAAGCTTGGGGACTCTGGCGTTGGCTTTGAGTGCCAATCGGGTAAAGTTAACTTTAGTCCGCCCAATTGCTTGGGTCAGTTGAGCCAGGAGTGTCTTTTTTGGCGGCTGAGCAGACATTTAGGGGCTAGGGTTTAGGAGTTTAGATCGGGGCGATTTCCCCGCAGAATATATCTATGTTAGCTTACGCCGATCGATCTATTGGAGTTATGTTATCTAGCCACCTAAAAATCGCGGTAGGTGTCAATTTATGATTAACCCCTACCG
>JANNDQ010000582.1:0-1718 GCA_031387965.1 Chamaesiphon sp. OTE_75_metabat_567 | reverse complement strand
CATTCCGAATGCGAGTCAACATGTCTGAGATGGTATCGTGTGCCGCCATTTTTGATTTGTTGTTGAGGGTGGTTAGTGGCGAGTGGTTGGTGGCAAATGTTTAATGGTGAGCCATTGCTCTCCAATCTCCACGCCATTATTGCCGCTGTACCTTTAGCTAGCGATTAACTGGCGCGGAAAGGCATTCCCATTTCTTTTAATAATGCGCGTCCAGCTTCGTCGTTATCGGCTGTGGTGATAATCGAGATATCCATCCCACGAATTTGGTCGATTTGGTCGTACTCAATTTCAGGGAAAATCAGTTGTTCACGAATACCAATACTGTAGTTACCACGACCATCGAAACTCTTGGGACTAATGCCTCGGAAATCCCGAATGCGGGGTAGAGTAAGGTTGATAAACCTGTCGAGGAAAGCATACATCCGATCACCACGTAGTGTCACCATCACGCCGACGGGCATACCAGCACGGATTTTAAAGCCGGCAATTGCTTTCTTCGCACGGGTTACAACTGGCTTCTGACCAGTGATTTTAGCGATTTCAGTGATCGAAGATTCTAGCGCTTTAGCATTTGTTGCTGCTTCACCTAGACCTCTGTTAACGGTGATTTTAATCACCTTAGGCACTTGTAGCTCATTGGTGTAACCAAATTGCTCCATCAGCTTAGGAGTGATTTCTTTTTGAAACTTAGTTTTAAGTTGTTGTGCCATGATATTGATTTGTGTATTTTTCCTGGGCTTGGTCAGGAGAACAATTGACAGTTATAAATTAGATTAATCCAATAACTATCTAGTCGATAATCTCACCAGTTTTCTTCAACATCCGCACTTTCTTGCCTTCAGCATTAACGGTGTAACCAATCCGACTAGCAACGTTTTGCTTAGTCGAGTAGACCATTACTTTCGAGCTATGAATCGGGGATTCAGAAGTATCGATCCGTCCAGTTTCGCCTTCTTGAGCTGGTTTGATGTGCTTGGTGCGAATGCTCACGCCTTTAACGATCACTTTGCTTAATTCAGGAAAAGATTTCAGAACTTCGCCGATTTTGCCTTTATCACTACCTGAGATAATTTGCACGGTGTCGCCTTTTTTGACGTGCATCCGATGCTTTACTTTAGGTTTCTGTCTTGTCATTTAGAGTACCTCTGGAGCCAGGGAGACGATTTTGGTGAAGCTTTTTTCACGAAGTTCGCGAGCGACAGGGCCGAAAACGCGAGTACCTCTGGGATTGCCGTCAGCATTTACGAGTACAGCGGCGTTATCATCAAACCGAATACTCATACCACTATCACGACGCATAGTATGACGTGTCCGCACGATGACGGCACGAACTACTTCAGATTTCTTGACTGCCATGTTTGGAGTGGCATCTTTGACAACTGCGATGATGGTGTCGCCTACGCCGCCGTAAGTACGATTACCCGCGCCGAGGACGCGAATACACATAATCTTACGAGCACCGCTGTTATCAGCAACGGTTAAGTAACTTTCTTGTTGGATCATTGTATGTAAGGGGGTTGGGAGTTGCGGATGAACTCGCGCTGTAGACGGAGACGTGTCGTTAGACGGCTGCCTCAGCGTGCGTTTCACCAAGCAGGGAGTTGGGAGTTGGGAGTTGGGAGCAATGAAAGTTTTTGACATTCGACAACGGCCGCGAAAGCTACGACGAAGGCCGCACGCTGCAGGCCGGCACACAGCCGGTGGCTTTTGATGCCACC
>JANNDQ010000581.1:0-2427 GCA_031387965.1 Chamaesiphon sp. OTE_75_metabat_567 | reverse complement strand
TAAATCCCCCTTAAAAAGGGGGACTTTGACTCTTGCTCCCCCGCTTGGTGCGCTAAACCGTCGGGGAACCCGAACGGTACGCGCATCCGCTTTTTAAGGGGGTTGGGGGGATTAATTTATACTTTTCAAACAGCCTCTTAGCTCAATTCATAATATTTATGCATAAAAAACGTGTTTTATCTGGCATTCAACCAACTGGAAATCTACATCTCGGTAATTATTTAGGCTCGATTCGGAATTGGGTCGAACATCAAGGTGAATATGAAAACTATTTTTGTGTAGTCGATCTTCACGCGATTACTGCTCCCCACGACCCCCAGACATTAGCTGGTAATAGTTATACGATCGCTGCACTGTATTTAGCCTGTGGCATCAGTCTTGACCATGCAAATATTTTTATTCAGTCTCATATTCCCGCTCATAGCGAACTAACTTGGCTGCTGAATTGCGTCACGCCATTAAATTGGTTGCAAGATATGATTCAATTCAAAGAAAAAGCAATTAAGCAGGGTGAAAATGTCAATGTCGGTCTACTGGATTATCCGGTGTTAATGGCTGCGGACATATTGCTATATCAAGCTGATAAAGTCCCCGTCGGTGAAGATCAAAAACAGCATTTAGAACTGACTCGGGATATCGCTGCAAGATTCAATCATCAGTTTGCCAAAAATAAACCTGTACTGAAATTACCTCAAGCCCTAATTCAAGCCGATGGAGCCAGGGTGATGAGCCTGACTGATGGGACTAGAAAAATGTCGAAGTCCGATCCATCAGATCTCAGTCGGATTAACGTCCTCGATAGTCCCGATCTGATCCAAAAGAAGATCAAAAAATGTAAAACCGATCTCGAACGCGGCTTGACTTTTGATGCACTAGACAGACCAGAATGTCGCAATTTACTCACCCTATACATGTTGATGTCGGGTAAGCCAAAAGAGACAGTAGCCGCCGAATGTCAAGATCTTGGCTGGGGTCAATTTAAGCCCCTATTAACCGAAGCAACGATCGAACATCTGCGTCCGATTCAAGCTAAATATCAAGAAGTGATGAGCGACAAAACCTATCTAAAATCTGTCCTCCAATCCGGCAGAGAGCAGGCTGAATCGATCGCCAATCAAACTCTAACCGAAGTTAAAGCAGCTTTAGGTTTCTCAGTTGGATTTTAGGCTTTAGGCTTTAGGCTTTAGTTTTAGTAGGGTGGGCACTGTCTTGATGCACTCAATCTGGAGGAAACCTCCAGAACGCGCATCGCTGTCTTGTTTTGCTCAATCTGGAGGGAACCTCCAGGGCGCAAAACGCTGCCCACCAGCTAGGTTTCAGCTTTCAGGTGACTATAATTCCCTAAACATTTCTGCTCGACCATTCCCTAGCCCTTGTATTATTAGAGTAAAGTTTCTAGGTGCGATCGTGAACAATTTTCGACAAGCGGCTATCGCTGGAGAATTCTTAATTACAGCGGAAGTTGCTCCTCCCAAGGGTGGAAATGTCGCTCACATGGTGGAGATGGCTAGCCACCTCAAGGGAAGAGTTCACGCTGTCAATATCACCGATGGTAGTCGGGCGGTGATGCGGATGTCGCCACTGATATCATCAATAATTTTGATGCAGCATGGGATCGAACCAGTGTGCCAATTTGCTTGCCGCGATCGAAATCGGATCGGACTTCAGGGTGATTTATTAGGCGCTCATGCCCTGGGTATTCACAATATTCTCGCCCTTACTGGTGACCCGATTAAAGCTGGCGACTATCCCCAAGCTAAGGCTGTATTAGACCTAGAAGCAGTCCGATTACTAAAAATCATCAATAACCTCAATCATGGACTAGATGGTAACGACAAAGCCCTTCCAGACGGCGCTGTCGATCTATTTGCTGGTGCGGCAGTCGATCCTCAGTCTAAAAGTTGGTCAGGATTACAGCGTCGATTCGAGCAGAAAGTTGCCGCTGGTGCCCAGTTTTTTCAAAGTCAATTAATTTCTGACTTTGAGATCTTAGAGAAATTCATGGACAAGATCGCCGCCGACTATCACAAGCCAGTCCTAGCCGGAATCTTCTTGCTCAAATCTGCCAAAAATGCCGAATTTATCAATCGCAACGTGCCAGGTATAGAGATCCCACCCCACATTATTGAGCGCTTGGCTCGATCGACAGAACCCTTACAAGAAGGTATCAAAATCGCTGCTGAACAGGTACGATTAGCCCGCGATCTCTGCCAAGGTGTCCATCTGATGGCAGTCAGACGGGAAGATCTCATCCCCCAAATCCTCGATCTAGCCGGAATTTCCCCACTAGTCCCTTCCCACCCAAGCAACAGACAGTCCTAATTCACCATCCACTATCCACTATCCACTATCCACTATCCACTATCCACTAATTTAAGGATTTTTCCGCACAATGAGAACTCTCAGTCACGATTAGGGAACAGTATA
>JANNDQ010000577.1:0-3024 GCA_031387965.1 Chamaesiphon sp. OTE_75_metabat_567 | reverse complement strand
GCTACTGCGCGGATTCCGCCACCTGCTGCTGTTGCCCGAATTAATCGATCCGTCATAACTTTCCCTAAATACTCCTGCTTAATATTTTAGGCGTTGCTCAATTTAGATTCCAGTGTCTATCGAGCGTAAATCCCTACAACTTAATTAAAGACTTCAATATCTGCAAATGCTGCCACTGGCGCACCGTGTCCGACTGATACCAATTGATTTGGCTCTCCCTTGCCGCAGATCGGTGAACCGTACATTTCCCAGGTATCGGCATTGCCGACAGCGACTAGACTGCCCCAGAATTGGGGGGTGGTGCCTCGATAGTTGGGGTTTGCTACCGTTTTGGTTAATTTACCATCCTCGATCAGTTTGGCGTACTCACAGCTAAACTGGAATTTGTGTCGTCTGTCGTCGATCGACCAAGAACGATTTGATTCCATATAGATACCACGCTCGATCCCACCGATAATTTCTGCAAAACTTTGAGATCCAGGTTCGAGATTGATATTTGCCATCCGATCGATCGGGGGGCGATTCCAGCTACAGGCTCGGCTACAGGCAACTCCTGGCAAGCCAGATCGAGATTGGCTCTCCAAACTTCCCAAGCCCCGTTCCAAGATCCCATCGCGAATCAAATATTCTTTGGTTGCCGTAGCTCCAATATCATCAAAGTTATAGCTGGCGGCTTCTCCAGCCACAGTTGGATCGAAGGTGACGTTCATTAAGGGTGAACCATAGACAAGATTGCCAAAATCTGTCGGCTTAACAAAACTGCCCCCCGCATAGTTGCGTTCGTCGCCCAAAATTCGGTCTAATTCTATTGGATGTCCGATACTCTCATGAATTTGGAGTAGTAGTTGATCGGGTGCTAATACTAGAGTAGTCGTTGCTGCGGGACACTCGATCGCAGTTAGCAACTCTAGAGCTTGTTCGCCTACTTGCTGCACCCGCGCCCACACATCGGCTCTCAGGAAGTGTTCCATTCCACCTTGATAACATCTGGCTAATCCACCACTGTCGCACCGACGTTGAATTGTGGCTCCATCCTGAGCAGTAGCAGCGTAATCTGTCGTCATCAACAGGAATTTCTGATAAACATCCGAACCATTGCTACTCACAAACCAAGTTTCCACCTCACGGGTAGACAGACTAGCAGTCGTTTGGACGATTTTATCGCCAACTTTGAGTGCATGACAAATCTTGCTGAGTCGATCGCTAATTTCGCCCGTAGTTAGGCTATCAATTGGCTGAACGATTGGGGATACATATTGCCCCACTACCTGGGGTCGCTGGGCAGTAGTGACGGTGTGGCTGCGATATTTGGCAGCAGACATCGCTTGCGCGTAAGCGGCAGCAGCAGCGGTTTGAATTCCCGTGGGCGTAATTATATTAGTTGCACCATAACCAATCTGTCCCCCAACTAGGACTTCGACCATCACACCTTCACTAAGCGCCTTACTATTATTTTGGGGCATTCCGTCTCGTGCTGATCGCGAGACTCGAACTTCCCGCACTTTTCGCAATCCCACCCAATCCACAGGTAGATCGATCGAGTTTAGTAATTCGCTGAGTTCAAGAGTAGGTATAATCAGCATTAGAATCGGAAATTTAGTTCAGGTTTATATTCTACCCAAGATTCAGATCACCTAAAGCCTAAAGCCTAAGACCTAAAGCCTAATTCCCGGACGACGCTGATAATTACGATACTCCAGATAGTCTTTAACTATTTGACCATGATCGAAACATAATTCTGCGGGAATTTCCCAGGGCGCAAATATCGATACGGCTTTGGCATCATCTTGAGCGATCGGATTACCAATTGCCGTAGCGATAAATACAATACTAATAGTATGCTGCCTGGGGTCGCGATCGGGTGCTGAATAAACCTGAAATTGTTCGAGCAACTGGACATCTAGTCCGATTTCTTCTTGTGCTTCCCGAATGGCGGCTGTTTCTACAGCTTCCCCATAGTCCACAAATCCGCCAGGTAGCGCCCAGCCGTGAGGTAAATTGAGCCGTTCGATCAGAATAATCGGGCGGTGGGGCTTGTCAAGCAGTTCAATAATAATATCTACGGTGGGCGCGGGATTGCGGTAAGCCATGCACAAGATTAAAAGTAAGGAAATCGGACATAGCCAAATCGTCGGCTGGAAATTAATCCAAGCTTTGACTAGACATAGCGACTGGCTGTGACTGTAATTCTACACTAGGCAGAAGATCTGATACCAATGGTAATGTCAGATAGACAGAGATTTCACCTTGATCAATGTCAGACATCAAGAACAATCCATCATAAATCTCAACGATTTTTTTGGCAATTTTCAAGCCGATCACTAATTCTTGATTTTCATCTGTTGGCGATGTGAATTGAATCAATTTCGAGATTTCTGAATCTGAATTTGATGCTCCAGCGGTCTGCTCCTGAGAGCTTGATAATGATAAATGGAAGGTATTATCGATAGTTTTGCCACTGATTTTCAAATGAGTATTAGCGGGATAAGTATCGAATACATAGTCTATCAATTCACTAAATATCCATTCAGCAAGATCGATATTAACTGCTAATTTTACATCTTCGACCTCACACACTAGATCGCTGGGTGCTGGCGCTCCAGCTAGTCGAGTAAAGAGAATCTGCTCGACGATCGATCTGGGGAGCGAGAGATCTTGACGATCTGGAGTTGGGGTATCTACAATTAGCTTGAGATATAGCCAGAACTTTTGAGTCAATGTGTGTAGCCTGGTGATCGATCGGTCACTAGAATCCAGCATCTCCAGTGTTTCTGGCAAGCTCAATCGTTCGACATTTTGCTAGAGTCAACTCAATGCTGCGGATCAAAAAACAATACGATCGAATTCAATCTTTGTCTAAACTTCAGCGTAATAATATTCAGTCCTTAGCTAATAATTTAAATGGAATTCGCTTAGATTTGGCTGTCGGTTTTCCGAATGAATTCAATGTTCCTTTGAGCAGTATCTCAGATAATATCGATTACCTCAAGCAAAATGTCGAACGATTGAGCTTGCCAGAAACAC
>JANNDQ010000567.1:0-5614 GCA_031387965.1 Chamaesiphon sp. OTE_75_metabat_567 | reverse complement strand
AGTAACGTTTAATTTTTGACTTTTAGCATGATCAACTTGTTAACTAAGAGCGATCGAACATCCTTGATTGACAATTCGCTTTTCTCTAAAATACCACCAACTGTTAACTGCGCTGAATTCTGGTCGCAAGCCTGCATGAATGCAAACTCAGCGTTAGAGAGATTAATTAGTTTCCAATCACAATTAAACACATTCTGACTTTCCCAACCTTCAATACAGGGATGACGATGCGGAATTGCTGCGAGAAGAGTCTTATCGTTTGACCAATTTACCGCTGTCTGTAATGGTGGCTTTGCTAGAAAAAACTCATAGTGAGCCACTTCGGGATCGAGCAGTTCAATTAATCGATATTGGGCGCGAATATCTAGCTGCTTAGCGCGATCGAGTACTTCGGGTGCTTGAGCTAATAATCGCTCTAGATTCCAAAAATCAGGATTAGAAAAGCCGATAAAATCTAATCCAGAAGCATCAATTAATTCAAATAACGTTTCGATATTGTAGTCAATCTCTTGGGGATGAACATACATGTCTGCAAAGCATTCATCCTTGTGATTTTCCATCGCCCAGCGGGATTTTTCCCGCTGTACCAGTCGATTAGTTTCAGGTAATGAAGCAAATATTGATCGACCAATCTTCACCCCATCTTGATAGTCACCCCGCTTGTCTCCCTGCAACATGCCGATCGCTTTTTGCATTAATTCGATTTCCCACCGCCCCAATTCGCCATAGACGAAAATGTGCATCAACCCACCTGGGGCTAATTTGTCCGCTAGGGCTTGAATGCCCCGAATTGGATCGGGCGTATGGTGCAGCACTCCAACCGAGTTAATTAGGTCAAATTGCCCTGGCAGCTGGGCAACATCAAACAAACTCAGATGATGAAATTCTACCCTAGTGGCACTCGATCGAGCGCAGCGTTCGGTGGCGACTTTGAGGGCACCTGGACTAAGATCGATCGCCGTCACCTGTGCCTGGGGATTGAGATGTACCAAGCTATCAGTACTCACACCCGTCCCACAGCCCGCATCCAGAATCCGAATATTGCTCCGGCTCGGCATCTGCCCTGTACAAAAATTGTAAGCCGCATCCCACTGCCACCGCCAATTAAAACCTGGTGGCGGCTCATCGAGCAAGGGTTCCGGCGGGAAGGGATAAGTATCGTAGAGATTTTGAACGGCTTGACTAATCTGGGCTGGGCTGGCTTCCATATCTCGATCGCTGCTTGAAGACTCGATCGTCATTTTAGCTCAATCCCTGACTTACTTTTGCACTTACCCGTGGCGTTTTTGGTGCCATTGCCAAGCGTGGGCGATGATATCTTCGAGCTGAGGATATTCTGGATTCCAGCCGAGAACTTGGCGGACGCGATCGCTACTACCGACTAAGATCGAAGGATCGCCAGCGCGTCTGTCTCCGTAGACGACTTTAATCTCTTTTCCCGTTACCTTTTTGGCTGTTTCGATTACTTCCTTAACAGAGTAACCGTTGCCATTGCCGAGATTAAAGACTTGACTATCACCACCTGCGAGGAGGTAATCTAATCCCAACACATGGGCAGTAGCCAGATCTTGGACATGGATATAGTCCCGAATACAGGTACCGTCAGGGGTCGGATAGTCCGTACCATACACAGAAATATGCTCACGCTTGCCCATCGCCGTAAATAAAATCAGCGGTACTAGATGAGTCTCCGGCGTATGATCTTCCCCTAATCTGCCGCTAGGATCGGCTCCAGAGGCATTGAAATAGCGAAACCGAACTGATTTGAATCCATAGGCAGTATCGAAGTCGGAGAGGATATATTCGACCATCAGCTTACTAGTCGCATAAGGACTAATCGGTGCAAAGGGACAATCCTCGACAATTGGCGTAACAGCTGGAATCCCATACACCGCACAGGTAGAAGAGAAGACAAATTTAGTAATATTTGCCGCCCGCATTGCTTCGAGCAGATTCAGCGTACCGATCACATTATTTGTGTAGTACATCCCTGGCTGTTCGACCGATTCACCCACCGCGATATAAGCCGCAAAGTGCATCACCGCGTCGATCTTGTGGGTAGCGAAGACCTGATCGAGTGCCGATCGATCGCGTGTATCGCCGACAAATAACTCGACACCCAAAACATCCCGAACGAGTTCTTGATGTCCGTATTCCAAATTATCAAAAATTACGACCTCATAGCCCGCTTGTTTCAGGGCGAGGACAGCATGAGAGCCAATATATCCGGCTCCACCTGTAACCAAAATTGTGGACTTTTGTTCGGGCATCTGAATTAGTCAATAAATTATCATTATTAATTGCTAGTGTACCCACGCCTAAGCTGCGAGGTTAGATAATAAAGATATCAAAATTTAACAAAGCTACTGTGTTATGGAAATTATTCGCATCCCCGTACTTTCAGATAACTATATCTTTTTAATGGTTGATCGCGATCGCCAGATTGCCGCAGTGATCGATCCGGCTGAAGCTGCCCCAGTAATGGCAGAACTAGCCCGTCAGCAAGTCCAACTAGTCGCAATTTTCAATACACACCATCACGGCGATCATGTCGGTGGCAACAAGGAATTAATCGCGGCTTTTCCCGACGTGTGTGTCTATGGCGGGGCAGAGGATCGGGGGCGAATTCCTGGACAACAAGTATACTTGGTTGATGGCGATCGCGTGAAGTTTGGTGAGCGTGTCGGTGAGGTGTTATTCATTCCTGGACACACTCGCGCCCACATTGCTTACTATTTTGCACCAGTTGAAGATGATGTTCCTGGGGAATTATTCTGTGGCGATACGGTTTTTGCTGGTGGCTGCGGGCGATTATTTGAAGGGACTCCCGCCCAAATGGTCGGATCGATGACGAAACTACGCCAGTTGCCAGACAACACGCGGATCTGGTGTGCCCATGAATATACTCTAGGTAATATCAAGTTTGCCGTCACTGTCGATCCTGATAATCAAGAACTCCAGCAGCGACTAGTGGATGTCACCGCTGCCCGCAATAATTTGATTCCCACCGTACCAACCATGCTCGGCATTGAGAAGCGGACTAATCCTTTCCTCCGTTGGGATGTAGCTGCACTCCAAGCTAGTGTAGACAGTCATGATGGAGTCGAAACTTTTGCCCGAATTCGGGGACGCAAAGACCAATTTTAACTCAGTGGAGAGCTAAACTTCAAATGTCGCAAATTAACGGTTCTCAGATTGGGGAAATGAGCTAATATATGTTGTGTGTTGTGAGGAAGAGTGCATGAAAATTGGAGTACGACAGTTTGCGGTAGTGGGAATTGCGATCGGGACTAGTTTCTTCACAGTTAGTTGTGCGACTGGGAAAGTGTCTCAGTGCGCCAGCATGATCGAAGTGGTCAATCGGACGGTAAAAGAGACTGAAACTGTCACTGCGGCTGGAACCAAAGGCGATCTCTCAACGATCGAGAAACTAGTCACCATCTTTGACACAGCCGCAAAAGATCTCAATTCGGTTAATGTTGCCGATGAAAAGCTGAAAACTTATAAGGATCAGTTTTTCGCCATGTATCAAGGTGGCACTGAAATCACCAAGCAATTAGTTTCCAGTATCAAAGAAAAGAAATCTACTAAAGTTCATCAAGGACTGCGCAAGTCCAGAGCTATTTTTAGCCCCGAACAAGATCTTGCAGCGGGACTGACTCAGTATTGTCAAGAACCTGAAAAGTAATCTTAGACTTAGTTACATCAGTCTGCAAAATTCATGCTGAAACTAACGTATATCCCCAGTATGCTGGTGGGACTGCGGGTTGCGATCGCGCCGTTGCTCTTATGCGATGCCCTAGATCGCCAGACTGGTAATTGGTTTATCATCGGCTATATTATTGCCGTACTTTCAGATATATTTGATGGGATTATCGCCCGTCGATTGGGTGTGAGTACGGTCAAACTGCGACAGGCAGATAGCTGGGCAGATATCACTTTGTACTCTTGTATTGCGCTGAGTACTTGGCTGGTACACCCCGATACAATTATCAGTTTTCAAGTTCCGTTATTGTTGGCGGTATTTGCCCAGGTTTGTTTATTTACAATCAGCCTGATTAAATTCCAAAAGTTTCCCAGCTTTCATACCTATACTGCTAAAGCTTGGGGTTTGGGTTTACTAATTGCCACAGTCGGATTGTTTGGATTTAATTATGCTAATACTATGTGGCTGGCGATCGGATTGTGCTGGATTAATAGCGTCGAAGAGATCATCATGACTTTGATTTTACCAAAGTGGCGTTGCGATGTGCTGAGTATTTTTGCCGCGATTAATTTACGCACACAGCTAATCTCGAACCAATCGGAGACTAGTATTCAATCTGAAAACTAATTGTTTCTAATTTCAAGGATAGATTGAAAAAATACTTTAAAATTACCTTACTAATTGGCGCGATTTTACTTTTCTTCGTCACTCCCGCTCGAAACTTACTCGATCGTCAAATTCTCGCCGATTATTTACAAGCATTGGGAATTTGGACGGTGCCAATTTTTATTGCTACCTATGTTGTTTTAGCGATTCTAGGATTACCAATCATCGCGCATACATTGGCTGGTGGCGTGGTATTTGGATTAGTGTGGGGGACGATTTGGTCAGCGATAGCAGCGACTTTGGGCGCAATTGGCGCATTTTATTTAACTAGATATGTGTTTAGGGATTGGGCTACTGCTAAATTTGGCAATCATAAACTACTCAGAAAAATACATCGATCGA
This sequence comes from Chamaesiphon sp. OTE_75_metabat_567, assembly GCA_031387965.1. GTDB lineage: Bacteria > Cyanobacteriota > Cyanobacteriia > Cyanobacteriales > Chamaesiphonaceae > Chamaesiphon. Next base: position 900 of record JANNDQ010000567.1, on the reverse strand, counting down.
TCGAAAATAATCCTTTTGAATTAGTGTTAGCACTTCGACTTTCTCCGATCGCTCCATTCAATGTTATTAACTTTTTACTAGCTTTAACTTCGATTAAAATTAATACTTATGCGATCGCCACATTGATCGGCGTTATTCCTGGCAGTATTGCTTACACTTGGCTAGGCACTTCTGGCAAGATTGCTTTTGAAGATGGCGATAAATTTCAGCTTATCTGTGCTTCTGGTTTCTTAGCTATACTTTCCGTACTGCCAATTTTATCCAAGCGTTGGCGGTCTTGAGCATACTAAATCACCAAAATTATCTATTTCTCGTGAGTTACTTCCACAATCATGTGAACATTTCCTCGCGGTGAGAAATCAGCCTTAACAATAATGTGATGCGGATCGGCGATACTGACGAAATCATCGAGAATTTGATTAGCTACTTCCTCATGAGAGATATATCGATCGCGATAGCTGTTGATGTATAGTTTCAGTGCTTTGAGTTCTACCACCTTTTGATCTGGCACATAGATAATCCCAATTGTCGCGAAATCAGGATAGCCAGAAAAAGGACATTTGCAAGTAAATTCTGGCAAACTAATATCGACATTATATCGTCTCCCGATCCGAGGATTGGGAAAGGTGATCAGTTCACCATTGATGATTTCTCGTTCCCCATACTTCATTTCGATTGGGGCTGTTGCCGTTGCTATATTTTCCTGACTCATGTAATTGGTAATTAATTATCGATTAAATTCTTACTCTTGCTCCCTCTCCTTCAAAAGGGGAGGGCTGGGGTGGGGTAAAGATCTCCGCAATCCTAATTTAGATCATTATCCTTCATACCTTCCCAGTCCGCACAGGTATCGCTATTGCAGCCATAAGGGTGCATCCCACACACAAGCAGATTGCCATT